>JBFYZC010000398.1:0-5817 GCA_041309705.1 Bacillota bacterium
CTCATCTGGCGTCGTAAAAAACAGCCCCGTCGGGTAGTTAAGGTAATTAAAATTTTATTAATTTCATCTTTTTTCAATTCACCATGGAAATCCATGGTTTTTTTATTAAAACATTTTAAAAAATTGCAAAAATTTCTATATAATAACAATCGATGATGCTTTCCAACTAAAGATCTTTACAAAAATAAATGAAATAGATCTTTCGGAAAATATATATTTAAGAATATTCATAAAATAACTATGGCATTAAAAAACCTTTTTTATCTATCCAAGAATATATAATTCTGCAGGAATTAATCTGTAAATGAAGAATAGACATACAATAATTAGAAAATCACAGATTGCTGAAAGGAATTCGTTTATGGCTCAGCCAAATCTAAACAAGTATCCTAATCCAATCGAACAATTTGGCAGATTAATTCTTTCATTTCTATTTACACTTGGTGAGATCTCTCAATTATACTGGCGTAGTTTAAAATCAATCTTTCATAAAACCGTTTTTTGGGATAATACCTTAATTCAGATGGAAATAATTGGTCTCAACTCACTTCCGATCGTCCTAATCATCTCTGGTTTTACTGGAATGGTCTTTTCACTGCAAATTGCCAAAATTTTTGCCACTTTCGGACTCTCTTCACAATTAGGTCAAGGTTTAACACTTGCTTTCGCGAGAGAATTAGCTCCAATACTAACTGGTGTCGTGGTTTCAGGACGTGTTGGTGCTGCAATTGCTGCTGAAATTGGCTCAATGAAAGTAACTGAACAGATTGAAGCCCTCGAATCCCTCTCCACTGATCCAATCGATTACTTAGTCGCCCCACGCATTTTAGCTGGTGCATTAATGCTACCAATTCTAACTATTTTCAGTGATTTAATCGGTATCTATGGTGGCTTTGCTATGGCGTGTTTCTATGCAAATATCTCTCCTAATAATATTATTGATGGTATTTTAACTTTTGTAACTTTTTGGGATCTTCTCGGTGGTATTATTAAAGCTGTTTTTTTCGGAATCATCATTGCTGGTGTTGGCACATATAAAGGGCTCAATACCGAAAACGGAGCGGTGGGGGTTGGAAAAGCTACTACGGAAGCAGTAGTAATGTCAATGATTGTCATCTTTGTGCTAAATTATTTTCTCTCCATGATTCTTTACAATCTTTAAAAAAATTAATCACTCTAAAAAAGAAACAGGTGATTTAATAAATTGTTCTCGCTTCATAACCTCAGTTATCAAGTTGATAATCGTACCATTTTAAACCAACTGCAAATTGACTTTAAACCTGGCGAATGCTTTGTAATTATGGGACCCAGTGGTTGTGGCAAAAGTACTCTGCTGCGCTTAATTATGGGACTGATCAAACCAAGCTCCGGTTCAATTACCATCTTTGAAAAAGACACCTCTTATTTTTCCAAAGCAGACTGGCAGGAGATTCGTCAGCAGATGGGCATGGTCTTTCAATCTGCGGCACTCTTTGACTCAATGACGATCTTTGAAAATGTTGCTTTTCGACTCCGACGCAATAAAATGTCCGAATCCGCTCTGACTGAAAGAGTCTTAAAATCTCTCACAATTGTGGGTTTAAATGAGAATGACGCTCAAAAAATGCCTGCCGATCTCAGTGGCGGAATGAAGAAGCGTGCTGCTATTGCCAGAGCAATTGCTACTGAACCACCATTATTACTTTATGATGAGCCAACGACCGGACTTGACCCTTTAATGGCAAATACTATCAACGAACTAATTCGTCATCTGCAACATAGTTTAGGTATTACTTCACTAGTAGTCACCCACGACATTGTTAGCGCACTAAAAGTAGCCGATCGTATTGGTTTGCTGAATCAAGGGCAACTGGTAGAGATCTGCGAACGAGATCAGCTACCACAAGCAAAACATCCATTATTAAAAGAATTTTTAAAAGATTACAACCTAGATC
This sequence comes from Bacillota bacterium, assembly GCA_041309705.1. GTDB lineage: Bacteria > Bacillota > UBA4882 > UBA8346 > UBA8346 > JBFYZC01. The sequence continues at coordinate 1,935 of JBFYZC010000398.1, forward strand.
TCAAATAATTCTTAGTGTTTTGTGATTATATAGGTATGGATTGTTAAAATTCAGTGATTACTGCTGCTTTTACGACTAATTTTAAACAATCCTTTCAGGAGGAAAAATGGAATGAATTTTTCACGTGAGACCAAAGTGGGATTATTCGCTTTAATTGCTTTGCTAGCACTCTTTAATGTCTATATGTGGCTCAATGGTTCTTCCCTGTTAAATCGTGGTTCCAAAGTTGAAGCCGCTTTCAGTCGCATTGATGATTTACGCCCCGGTGCTTCAGTAAAGTATGCTGGTGTAGATATCGGACGCGTAAGTCAGGTCTATTTTGAAAAAGACAAGGTTATTGTGCTGATGATGATCTCTCATGGGATTTCTTTACCAGATAATGTTAAAGCCATTATCACCAGTGCCGGAGTAGTGGGAGATAAATATGTCGCCTTGTTACCAACTCGAAATGGAGAATTCCCGGCAATGTCTAAAAATCGCATTCCTGGTGAAACGCCAGTCTCAATGGACGAATTCTATTCAGCCACTAATGAGGTACTAACTTCATTAAGATCTGTAGCTGATTCAATAAAAAACTTAATGAGCGATCCCAAACTTACGGGTTCTTTAACAGATACTTTTGCCAAATTTGATCAAATTACTACCAATATCGAATCCGTTACCCGTCAGTTTAGTCAGATTAATTTTCAAAAGACCATGGCACGAATTGACCATACCATTGCCATTGTCGAACGGCTCGCAGCAACTAATGAACCTGCCATTAACAATCTAATCGGCTCAATCACCAAAGCCTCCGCCGAAATTACCCAAGCTACAATTACCGTTAATAAATTCCTCAATAGTATTGATAATAATGGTCAAACCGCTGCCGATCTTCAAAAAACTTTAGCTCAAATTCAGCAAATCAGCGCTAATCTGGAAAAATTCACTAGCATTCTAGCCGCTAATGGTAATAATATTGAGCAACTCGCTACTGATGCGCATCAAACCATGCAATCAATCAACCAAGCAGCTACCACTATTAATACCGCACTACAAAAATTCACTACTAATGATGGAACAAGTAATACAAAAGATCTCCTGACTCAAGCCGGAGCAGCCGCTCAGAAAGTTGGCAAGTATGTCGGAATGTTTGAACAGATTGCACTCAAAAACAGTGTTGGAGCAGGTTATACCACAGATGGTTTAGCCATCGATTATCAGATGAATCTCAAATTAAATCAGCAAAATGGCTTGCACGCCAAGGTAGAAGATATCGGGGGAGATAATTCTGCAACTCTGCAATGGTCATATTCATCTACCAATTCTACTTATCGCGCCGGTCTCTATAAAAACGAATTCGGAGTTGGTTTCGAACGGCCAATCGGCTCCAAATTCAGTTGGGGAATTGATCTCTGGGATACAAAAACTCCCAAAGCGGGAGTCAATTCAAACTGGCAGCTCAATCCCAAATGGAGTCTTTCCTTGGAAGCTGCTACACCATTAAATACCGAAACTGACAAGACTTCTCCTACTTGGGAGATTGAATGCTGGCGCAACTTTTAATCCAGCGTCTCTAGAATCTCGCCTGAATTAATTCGAACTAACTGCTGCGCATTTTCACAAATCCAAAGACTGCCATCCATGCCTAGATCAATAGCCTGACCAGTGCGAATCTTTCCAAAACCTTGATCGATTCGCACTTCTCTTCCTAAAGTGGCAGAATGTTCGCGGGCATAAGCTACTGTTTCAGACATCTGTTCCGTTCCTAAAAATGGATAACTCATTTCAAACTCACGCAAAAACTCCTGTAACAGAAGGCAGCGTGAGTTTTTTTTATCGGTAATTTGCCACAATGAAGTAGCACGAGCTTGTAATTCACTTGGGAAATCAGTCGGTTGCTGTGCTACATTTAAGCCAATCCCTAATAACAGATAGTGTACTAGATCCATCTCGCCTTTTAATTCTGCCAGAATCCCGGCTAATTTTCTATCTTGATAGACTAGATCATTTGGCCACTTGATTGCGACCTGTATCTGTGTTACCCTAGCGATTGTTTTAGCAAGTGCTACTGCCGCCAACAGGGTTACCCCTGATAATGCCGTAAGATTCACTTTTGGTCGCAACAGCAACGTAAACCAGAGTCCCATTTCTGATGCCGAAGCCCAACTACGCCCCAGTCTGCCCCGTCCTGCGGTCTGCGTCTCGGCAATCACCAACGTCCCTTCTACCGCTCCTGCTAAAGCTAACTCTCTGGCATATTCATTGGTGGAATTAATCTCTTGAAAATAATAACTCTTTCTTCCAAAAGAATTGGTCGTCAATCCATCCAAAAGTTCATACTGGTTTAAATCGGGTAACTCACCCACCAAACGATAGCCAAGTCTAGGCGAGGAGTCAATCTGATAACCCAGCTCCCGCAACTGCTGGATCTGTTTCCAGACAGCGGTGCGTGTAATTCCAGCCTCTTTGGCAATCTCTTCACCAGAGAGATAATCCTGATTTGCTTTTAAGAGTCTTAACAGGTTTTCCATCAATTAATCCTAACCTTTACATTATCCGATTATTCTCATCCACCAAGACTACCTGCGTCTGCCAGCCTGCTTCCAGCTCACTTTGGTCTACCAACGCATAAGACATAATAATCACCAGATCTCCAGGTAACGCCAAACGTGCTGTCGCACCATTCAAACAGATCACCCCTGAACCAGCTGCTCCTTCCAGTGCATAGGTCTCGAAACGTTCTCCATTATTGACGTTGGCAACCTGTACCTTCTCATATGGCAGAATATTCGCCGCCTCTAAAAGCAACTTATCAACGGTAATGCTACCAACATAGTGCAAATTTGCCTCGGTTACCGTTGCCCGATGAATCTTCCCACTTAACATCTCGCGCATCATGATCTTCACAGCCTTTCTAATTCTTACACAGTAAGACACAGATTATCAATCAAACGTGTCTTGCCTATTTTTACTGCCAAAGCAATTAAAATTACCCCTTTAATTTCTGCAATTGGTCGCAGACTATCACTCGCAAGAATCTCTAAATAATCCAACTTTGCTAATGGTTCTTGATTAATCAGTGCCAATAATTCGTTTGATAATACTGCTGCGTCAAGTAATCCTTCTAAAATTAACGCTTCTGCCTTCTTCAAAGTGCGCGAAAGCACCAAAGCCGCCTCTCGCTCCGCTGGACTCAGATAAACATTACGTGAACTAAGCGCCAGCCCATCTGCTTCCCGGATAATCGGACAACCAATAATCTCCAGATTGACACTTAAATCACGTACCATCTGGCGAATCACCCGTAATTGCTGTGCATCCTTCTCACCAAAGTATGCCCGATCAGCTGCCACCAGATTAAAGAGTTTTAAAACCACGGTGGCTACCCCACGAAAATGTCCCGGACGCTGTGTGCCACACAAACCTTGCGAGACCTCGGTCACCTCAACATAAGTCTGAAACCCCTCAGGATACATCTCATTAGCAGCTGGTACAAAGAGTAGATCTACTCCTGCCTCAACCGCCATTTCTTGATCACGTTCTAGATCACGCGGATAACGTGCTAAATCTTCCTGCGGTCCAAATTGAATCGGATTCACAAACAGACTCACTACTACCAGATCATTCTCTTGCCGTGCCCGTCTCATCAACGAGAGATGTCCTGCATGAAAATAACCCATCGTCGGCACAAAACCAATTTTTTGCCCGGCTTGTTTAGCCTTAGCTACCCAAAGCTTCAATTCCTCAATTTCTGTAATCACCTGCATTTATTTCACCTCAAAATTACTCGCTCGCCAGTAATTCCAGCAAAGCAGCATTTTCTTCAATGGACAAGCTTTTAGTATGCGCCACTGTTGGAAAACTACCTGTGCGAACTGCAGTAGCATAATCAGCTACCCCT
>JBFYZC010000399.1:0-4754 GCA_041309705.1 Bacillota bacterium
ATCTTTGGCCCGGGTGATAATGCGATTTTGCCACGTTTGATCCGGGTGAACCAGCAACGCTTTATTCCAAAGCTTACGGAAGAAAAGATCTATATTGATATTACGTATGTGGAGAATGTAGTCGATGCACTGCTCTTATGTAAAGATTCCCCTGCTAAGACACTGGGGAAAAAGTACAATATTACCAATGATGAGCCAATCTCCCTTTATGATTTTTTAGGCGAGACCATGGCGCAATTGGGCTATCCCTATCGAACTAAACGGCTTAATCTGCAGCTGATGTATCAATTAGCCACGCTGATGGAACTCTCCTCTCGCACGATCTTTGATTATCGTGAACCCCTGTTAACCCGGTATATGGTGGCATTACTCTCCACCAGCCGTACGCTGGAGATCACTGCAGCGAAACAGGATTTGAACTATCAGCCCCGGATTAGTGTCGCAGAAGGTTTAGCAGAATTAGTAAAATGGTGGCGGGCAACTCATGACAGTTAAAGTGAGATTTTTTCAGGCTGGTTACTGTACCCACAGTGAGCAGATTGTTTTAAATAATCACCAGCGAACCGAGCGAGTCTTTCCGGCACTCTGGGCATTAATCGAAACTACCCCAAGAGGCTTCACGCTCTTTGACACTGGTTACTCGGAGTATTTTTTTCAGGAGACGAGAAAATTTCCATATAATATTTATGCTAAGCTTACCCCAGTATCTTTCAAGCAGACAGATGGGGTGCGTGAGCAGCTGCAGCAATTAGGGATTAAGCCCGAGCAGATCAAGCAGATCATCCTGTCGCACTTCCATGCTGATCACATTGCAGGTTGTCGAGATTTTCCTAATGCTCGCTTTATCTGTTCGCAAGTCGCCTACAATACACTGCGTGGAAAACAGGGACTTGCGGCGTTGCGGCATGGATTTATTCCGCGTTTACTCCCGGAAGACTTTACGGCGAGAATTTTGCCCCTGGAAGACTATCCACTGCTTGAGCTTTCGAAAGATTACGAACCTTTTACGACGGGTTATGATCTCTATGGCGACCGCTCGGTAATCGCTGTCTGGCTTCCGGGTCATGCTTGCGGTCAGTTTGGCTTAATGATTAAGAATACCAAGCAGAGTTATTTTTTAATTAGTGATGCGGCGTGGTTAACTCAATCATATCAGGAGTTGCGTTTTCCGCATCCAGTCACGAAGCTTCTATTTAATAATGCCGCACAAAACCAGCAGACACTTACTAAAATTCATCAGTTCTCCAAGTTGCATCCACAAATAACGATTGTTCCTTCGCATTGTGCTGAGACAATTCAGAGGCTGGGGGAAAGATGATCTTTGAAAAGCTGATTATATTTTGGTACTATCTTCGTACCAAATATCTCTTAAGATTTCGTAGTCGCGCCGATTTATTGCGCTGGCAGGAGAGACAGGTGCGCTCTTTTTTACGTCAAGTATTGCCGCGTTCGTCTTTTTATCGTAGGTACTTTCATGGAATGTCGCTGACTGCGTGGCGCGAGTTTCCATTGCTCGATAAAGCAGGGATGATGGCTAATTTTGATGAATTGAATACAGTCGGGATTATCAAGCAGGATGCCTGGGAAGTCGCACTACGATCAGAGCAGAGTCGTGATTTCACACCAATGATCCACCAGATAACGGTGGGGCTCTCCTCAGGCACCTCTGGCAACCGGGGTATTTTTTTGGTAAATCTGAAAGAACGCCTGATCTGGACGGGGATGATTCTGGCAAAAGTCTTGCCAGGCTCGATTTTTTCGCGACAGAAGATCGCCTTTTTCTTACGTGCCAATAGTAATTTGTATGATACGATTAAAAGTGGTCGTTTGGATTTCAAGTTTTTTGATCAAGCCGCAGCTTTAGCGGAGAATATTCAAGCTTTGAATGACTATCAGCCGACAATTCTGGTAGCCCCAGCATCACTCTTGCGTCTGCTTGCGGAAGCACAGGCAGTTGGTGCACTAAAGATTACTCCACGTAAGCTGGTTTCGGTAGCAGAAGTCCTAGAGGAACTGGATCGAGCATATATCATGCAGCAGTTTCAACAACCAGTCGCACAGATCTATCAAGCTACCGAAGGTTTTCTCGCCACGACCTGTCAATATGGTACGTTTCATCTGAACGAAGATATTCTGGTGGTTCAAAAAGAGTATCTTGAGAAGAGTTGCGGGAAGTTTATCCCGATTATTACTGATTTCACCAGAACCACGCAGCCGATTATTCGCTATCGTTTGAATGATCTTTTGACGGAACGTCAAACACCATGCCCCTGTGGCTCAATCTTTACTGCGGTGGAGAAGATCGAGGGGCGAACAGATGATATTTTTTATCTGCCAGCTAAAGACAGTAGCAAACTACTGCCAGTCTTTCCGGATTTTATTAGTCGTGCAGTAATCTGTGCTACCGAATTAATTGAGGAGTACAAAGTGATACAACGTAGCACGGAAACGCTAGAAATTTATCTGAGACTACCTGCAGCAACGGAAACAGAAGCGAGAAGTGCAGTGGAAGAAGCGGTGCGGATTGCTTTGCAGCGGTTGTTTGATCGGTTTAAGGTTCAATCCCCAAATATGATTTTTTATAATCAACTACCAAGTTTAGCAGGGAAGAAGCTAAAAAGAATTGAAAATTTGTCTAAGTACAGTTGAGGTATTTCGATGCAAGAGTTTTTTTGGTGGGGACTAAGTGTATATAGTGTATTATTCGTTTTACGAATGATTTTGGGGTTAGTCTTTTGGATGAAGCAAGCTAAGCAGATACCCGCAGAGCTTGACGAGCGAGACTTTAGTATTATTCAGCCGATTCTTTCAGGGGATCGGAGTTTGAAAAAGAATCTGACCGAAAACCTAACTAATAGTCAGACAGCAGAGTTTATCTGGTTGATCGATCAGAGCGATCAGGTGGCGCAGCAGATTGTGGCAGAGATCTGTGCCGAATATCCTGCAGCTCAAGCGCGAGTGAGGATTGTAGTGGTTGAGGAGATTCCGGCAGCAGTGAATCCTAAAGTTTATAAGCTGAATCTGGCAGTGCCTTTAGCGAGAAAATATGCGATTATTCTTGATGATGATACGGTACTGGAAACGCAACGTTTAAGAACAGTTCAAACGGCTTTATTAGAGAGCGACTCTCTAATCACTGGGATTCCGTATTATCAAAGTGCTGGTGGTTGCTTAGCCGATCTGGTAACCGCATTTGTAAATGCTAATTCTTTGATTACCTATTTGCCACTTGCCTTACTAGCCAGACCAAAAACGATCAATGGAATGTGTTATCTCACGCAGACTTCGCTTTTGAAAAGTTTAGCTGCTTTTAAAGAGATTGAGAGCAAGCTTTGCGATGATTATGAGCTGGCTAAATTGTATCGTGCACATAAAATTCCATTGCTGCAGAGTGTGATTCCTTGTCGGGTTACGACTGAGATCAAAAACTTGCGCCACTATCAACAATTAATGAAGCGCTGGATGGTTTTTACCAATCAGTTTCTTAAACAACATTTATCAGGGCAGATTATTTTGTTAATTATCTTGCCCTCGATTTTACCCTCATTACTGCTTGCAACCAGTTGCTATTTAGGGTTCAAGTATCTCTTGTTTTTTTTAGGAATACATTTTTTGAAAGCTATTCTGAACAGGCTGCTACGGAGGAAATTATTACAAAATCAAGAAACACTTTTGGCGATTCCTTATGAAGTATTAAGTGATTATCTACAGGTATTTCATTATTTGCATGCGCTGGTCTCACCACATCAGATTAAATGGCGTAATTCACAAGTAACACTTGAGAAAGATTCGATTAGGTTTGAATGATGCTAAAATATCTGCAGCTTTTAGAAGAACTTAATCCCGCCAAGACGCTAGTACCAGAGGCTACTTCCTTGGTGGTTATTTTGAGTGGGCAGAGTGATTTTGCACATTCAGAGCTCTCCGAGGTACAAAAAACACTCTTGAACTATTGTCAGCAGTATGGTGCTCTGACTTTAGAGATTGGTTTTCCTTATAATCAAGCACATCAGTTTCAGGAGGTTAAAAGAGCAGGAATAGTCACTGCTAGTATTCGTAATCTCTTGCAGTTTATGTTGATACTCTTCAGTCCTAAATATCGGCGAATTGTGGCGCGACATCTCCAACCGCTCTTTAGCAAAGCAGAGCGAATTTTAATCATTGCCCAAAGTTCGGGGCTGCACATGTTAAAGTTCACGCTGCCTTATCTAAAACTTAATGAAGAGAGCGAACTGAAGCTGTTGGCACTTGGCCCAGTAGTCTGGGGAAAGTTTAATGACCCACGTTTTAACTTGATAACCGTCAAGGGAACACGAGATTGGCTTAGTTATCTGCTGGATCGACAAGTCGTAAATTACCAAATTAACTGCCATCATCTTGATTATTGTGAGAGTATGGAAGTGCGAAAAATTATTGATGGGATTTTGAAGTATGAAGATAAAAATTGATTTTATTGCGCCGCCCTATAGTGGGCATCTATATCCACTGATTGAGCTGGCAGAATCGTTAAGCAAAGCTGATTATGAGATTCGTTTTATTACCGGGCCACAGAAAATCCCATTGCTGCACAGCTTGGGCTTTCATGCAGTGCCACTATTAGCAGATCATCCCGAAGCAATAGAAAAGATCGCGAATACTGCTAAACCAGTGCAGAGTAATCCACTGGCTCTTTTTAAACAGCTCAAAGAGAATCTGGCACTGTTACCAACCATTAAAGAAGAGTTAACCCAGTTAATTTTGACGAATCAAACGAA
>JBFYZC010000400.1:0-5129 GCA_041309705.1 Bacillota bacterium
AACTAAAGAGGAAGCTTTAGTAGAAGCCTTGAAGGAACGTGGGGTTGGAGCAGAAGAGGTTGAGGTAACTGTACTTGAAGAAACCACTAAAGGCTTATTAGGTTGATGGGGGAGCAAATCAGTTAAAATTCAAGTCAAAGTTAAAGATAACCCCGGACAGGTGGCTGAATTTTTTTTAAGGGAAATGCTGGTCAATATGGGAGTATTGGGACAAGTAGAGATTTTTCGTCGTCCCGATCATATTACTTTAAATATTAATGGTCGAGATTTGGGAATATTAATTGGTAAACATGGTCAAACTTTAGATGCAATTCAATCAATCATTAATTTAGTAGTTAATAAAGATCGTGAAAAGAAAGAACGAATTATTGTTGATGTAGAGGGTTATCGGCGCAGACGCGAAGAGACATTACGTCGATTAGCATTAAAAGTTGCTGACAAGGTAAAGCGTGAAGGTAGAAAAGAGGCATTAGAACCAATGTCGCCTCATGAGCGTAGAATTATTCATGCTTCACTACAAGAAATTAAAGGTATCTCTACTTATAGTGTTGGGGAAGATCCTTATCGCCATGTAATTGTTTCTCCTCAAGAATCGCTTGATTAACCCGGTTATTCCGGGTTTTTATTTTATCAATTTTAAAAAATTTTGATGGTGGTAAAAATGTTTAACAACGATACAATCGCAGCAATTGCGACCTCGATAGGCGAAGGTGGTATTGGAGTAATTCGGATTAGTGGTACAAATGCGAAAGAGATTGGTCTCAAGGTTTTAAAAAATAAAAAAAATCAGACATATATGGATTTTAAAACCCGTCAAGTATATTACGGAAAGGTAATTGATTATCAAAGTGGAGCTATTTTAGATGAAGTTCTCTTTTTTTACTCTCCTGAACCGAGAAGTTTTACAGCTGAGAATACTTTAGAGATTCAAGCGCATGGAGGTGTGTATATTCTTGGTAAAATTTTAGCCTCAGTTTTATCTGCTGGAGCTAGAATGGCAGAGCCTGGAGAGTTTAGTAAACGAGCTTTTTTGAATGGACGAATTGATTTGATGCAAGCAGAATCAATTATTGATTTGATTCGAGCTAAAACTGATAAGGCACAGCAATTGGCATTAAGTCAATTAACCGGGCGAACTTCAGCAGGAATTTTTCAGCTGGAAGCAGAGATTTATGAAATTTTGGTGAAGATTGAAGCAGTCTTAGACTTTCCCGAAGAGGGATTACCTGAGATTGTGCGACAAGATTTTAGTAGCAAGATTAAAAACTTAAGTTTGAAAATTGCACAATTGCTTAGTGATTATGACCAGGGCAGAAAGATTCGTGAGGGAATCACGATTGTTATTATTGGGCAGCCCAATGTAGGAAAATCCAGTCTCTTAAACTGGTTTTTAGAGGAAGAAAGGGCAATTGTTACTGATATTCCTGGTACTACTAGAGATTTGATTGAGGCACAAATACAATTATCAGGAATTCCAGTGCGTTTAATTGATACCGCTGGGATTCGTGAAACTGATAATCCAATTGAACAGATTGGAATTAATAAAGCTAAACAGGCTTTGCTTGAGGCGGATTTAATTCTTTGGCTTTTAGATATCAGCCAGCCCTTGACTGAGGCTGATTTAAGCTTAGCGAAGCAATTTGAAGCGCAAAAAGGACTAATTATTTTAAATAAAACTGACTTACCACGCAAACTCGATCAGACTAACCTGAATGAAATTGTTGATTGGCCGGTTTTTGAGACTTCTTTGGTTAATCGGATTGGTTTAGAAGAATTAGAACAGGAAATCTGTACTCAGGTTGGAATTGGTAAGCTTCAGGTTGACGAGCGACCTCTGCTCTCAAGAATTAGACATAAACAAGCATTGCAGAAAGCTCAAATGGCCTTAGAAAGTTTTCAGGCAGCTTTGGAATTGCAGTTAAGTGAAGATCTTTTGGCAATTGATTTACGTGAAGCATTGACTGCTTTAGCTGAAATTACGGGTAAAAATGTTACTACTGAGATTATTGATGGAATCTTTAGCCAATTTTGTATTGGAAAATAGAAAGGGATGGCAGCGTGAAGTATGAGGTAATTGTAGTCGGAGCAGGTCATGCAGGTTGTGAGGCAGCTTTGGCAGCGGCAAGATTAGGTGCCAAAACTTTAATTATAACTATCTCGCCTGATACTATTGGTGCAATGTCGTGCAATCCTGCGATTGGTGGACCAGCAGCGAAGAGCCATTTAGTACGAGAGTTAGATGCTTTGGGTGGAGAAATGGCACGTGTAATTGACCAGACTTATTTAAATATACGTCGTTTAAATGAGACACGTGGACCAGCAGTTACGGCACTTAGAGCACAAGCTGACAAAAAACTTTATCAGGCTGAAATGACTTTACGTTTGGAAAGAGAACCGAATTTAACAGTTAAGCAAGGGTTGGTTACGGAATTAATGGTTGAAGATAATCGGGTTACTGGAGTAGCTTTGAAATCAGGACGTATTTATCAAGCAGCGACAGTAATTTTGGCAACTGGTACTTTTTTGGGTGGACAGATTGTGATTGGCAATATTAAATACTCAGGCGGGCGTCAAGGAGAACCAGCAGCATTAGAATTAAGTGAGAGTTTAAGCAAACATGGGATTAAGTTACGTCGATTTCAGACTGCTACCCCACCACGAATTCATCAACGCTCAGTAGATTTTTCAAAAATTAGCGCACAACCCTTACAGGATTTAAAATGGGGTTTTTCATGGGATGGGCTGAAAAACGAATTGCCACAGACTCCATGTTGGCTGACCCAGACTACCCCTGAGACAATTGCATTGATTCGTGAGAAGATTAATTTTTCACCGATCAAGTCGGGGGCAGTAGTCAGCCAGGGACCACATTTTTGTCCTTCAATTGATCGTAAGGTAATTAATTTTCCAGAAAAAACAGATCATTTAATTTTCTTAGAACCAGAAGGGATCTATACTGAAGAAATGTACCTGCTGGGCTTGACTACCGCAATGCCGGAAGTGATTCAGGAAGAGATTTTAAGAACGATTCCTGGATTAGATAAGGTAGAGATTATTCGTCCTGGTTATGCGGTGGAGTATGATTGTTTAGCGGCATGGCAATTTTTTTCTAGTTTGGAATCAAAACAAATTGCAAATCTGTTTACGGCAGGTCAGTTGAATGGCACATCAGGTTATGAAGAAGCAGCAGTACAAGGATTGATTGCTGGAGTGAATGCAGTGCGGAAGCTTCGTCAGCAAGCCCCATTTATTCCAGATCGGACTAATTCATATATTGGAGTTTTGATTGATGATTTGGCAACCAAAGAAGTTCATGAGCCGTATCGCATGATGACCTCTTTGGCGGAATTTCGGTTGTTCTTGCGTCTGGATAATTCCTTGGCACGTTTGATAAGCAGTGCTGAAAACTTGGGAATTTTAAATCAGGTACAGCTGGCGCAGCGCAAAAAATTGTTAAGTGAGGCAGAAGAATTGGCTGATTATTTGAAACAGACTAAAATTAAGCCGCAGTCAAATTTTTGGCAGAAACGTAATATGATTAATCCGGAACGTGGGGTACGCTTAAATGAAATTCCTTTGCGTCCTGAACTTTCAGAAAGAGATTTAGCGGATGATTTTCCTGAGATTCTAAATTATTCAGCCCCAATGCGCGAATATCTCTGGAATGAAACCAAACTTGCGGGGTATTTGAGTCGCCAACAAACTGAGTTAGCAGAGATGCAACGCTTGAATGAAATAATGATTCCAGTGGATTTTGATTTTATAAAACTTCCCAAGATTTCTGAAATGGGGATTAAACTTTTAAGAAAAGTACGACCATTAACCTTGGGGCAAGCATTGAGGATACCAGAGCTTACTGCTGCTGATCAGACAGTATTATTACTTTTTTTTAGTGATCATTATAAAAATTCAACGTTTGCTTTGGATAAGGTATCAAGTGATAGTAAAAAGTAAAAATTAAGGTTAGGTAGGATGGAGATGCAGCAGAAATATGAGGTAATTGTAGTTGGGGCGGGTCATGCAGGTTGCGAGGCAGCACTTGCGGCAGCAAAATTAGGGTGTCGTACTTTATTGCTGACTTTGAGCTATAATAGTATTGCAATGATGCCATGTAATCCTTCAATTGGAGGCCCAGCTAAGGGACATTTAGTCAGAGAAATTGATGCTTTGGGTGGAATTATGGGTCGGGTAATTGATCAGACCTATTTGCAGATGCGTTTGTTAAATACGCAGAAAGGACCTGCAGTCTGGGCATTACGTGCTCAAGCAGATAAGTTAAACTATCAAACTCAGATGATTCGATTTTTAGAAGCGGAACGACATTTGAGTATTCGTCAGGCGGAAGTAGTTTCGTTATTGTTAGATGACCAACAGAATATTACTGGATTACAGACACGGATTGGCATGAAGTTTTATGCTCCAACAGTAATTTTAGCAACAGGTACCTTTTTGGATGGGCGAGTTTTTGTTGGAAAAGTCAATTATCCTTCTGGACCAATGGGGCAGATGCCAGCTACCGAGTTGTCATTGTTTTTGAAAAATCAATTGAATTTACCATTAAGGCGTTTTAAAACTGGAACTCCGGCGCGAGTGCGACGTCGTTCCTTGGATTTTAAAAAGATGATCCCACAACCAGGTGGCTTTACGGCACATGGTTTTTCTTTTTATGAGAAATGGCATCTCTATCCAGAAGAGTCGTGTTGGTTAACTTATACTCAGCCAGAGACTCATGCAATAATTTATGAGAATTTAGCAGAGTCGGCAATGTATAGCGGAGATATTTCGGGTGTCGGACCGCGGTATTGTCCTTCAATTGAGAGTAAATTGGTGCAGTTTCCAGATAAGGAGCGACATCAGGTTTTTATTGAACCGGAAGGAAGAGATACTGATGAGATGTATCTGGCAGGGCTTTCGACCAGCTTGCCAGAGCAGATTCAAGAGGAGTTTTTACGTACTATTCCTGGTTTAGAAAATTTGGAGATTGTACGTCCAGGCTATGCAATTGAGTATGATATTATTCCTGGAGATTTTTTAAAAGCCACGCTTGAATCTAAGTTAATACCGGGACTTTTCTCCGCAGGTCAGATAAATGGCACATCTGGATATGAGGAAGCTGCCGCTCAGGGTCT
>JBFYZC010000401.1:0-3026 GCA_041309705.1 Bacillota bacterium
ATTGTCATTCGAGTAGGTTTTAAATTATCACCAAATTTCTCCCAAGCATTTAATCTTAAAAAGGAGACTGATTCTGGTAGATGAAAGTGGAATTGAGAAAGTTCGCTTTTATTAGCTAAATAAGCCGGGCGTAATAGTTCATATAATTTTTGACGATCACGTGCCGCAAATAATCTTTGTACTTCTCCATTATTTGTAATTGTTAAAACTGCAATCGTTAGATCCTTCTTCTTCTGCTCAATTTTTTCATAAATTGAATCCGTCAGAATCTGCTTCTCCTCTTCATGTTTCTTCTCAACCATACTCACCATTGTGTTCACTACAAAAAGAGTAAAAACTAAAAATAGCGTTAAAATTGCCATTCCAATAATTGAAAGAATTTTCCCTTTAAGTTTCATTTTTTTCATCAAATTCATTAAACAATTCCTCCCTAAAAGTTCTCTTCGTAAAAATTATCGACAGGAAGAAAACTAATGATAAGGGTAAATTTTTTCATAAAAAAACACTCTCCGCAGAGAGTGTACATCATTTATTCCTCAATCTTCAAGACCGCCAAGAATGCCTCCTGTGGTACCTCGACCGTTCCTAGTTGCTTCATCCGCTTCTTACCTTCCTTCTGCTTCTCCAGCAACTTACGTTTCCGGCTGATGTCACCACCATAACATTTGGCAAGCACGTCCTTACGCATTGCTTTAATGGTTTCACGTGCAATTACTTTCGTTCCAACTGCTGCTTGAATCGGCACTTCAAACATCTGACGCGGAATAATCTCCTTCAATTTCTCAGCTAACTGTCGCCCACGTGTATAAGCTTTATCCCGATGCACAATTGCCGAAAGGGCATCAACTACTTTACTATTCAACATAATATCAAGTTTCACCAAATGCGACTGCCGATGTCCCAGATACTCATAGTCCAAAGAGGCATAACCACGCGAACGTGATTTTAATTTATCAAAAAAGTCCATCAAGATCTCGGCGAGTGGTAGATCATAGGTCAGCATTACCCGCGTGGCAGTAAGATACTCCATATTCACAAAACTCCCACGCTTCTCCTGACAGAGCTCCATAATCGTGCCGACAAAATCATTCGGCAGAATAATTGCACCTTTCACATATGGTTCCTCTAAATAATCCAGATAATTCGAGGCTGGCAGATCTGCGGGATTGGAAATCTCTGTGATCGAGCCATCCGTCAGATGCACCTTGTAAACTACACTAGGTGCGGTAGCAATTAACTCAATATTATACTCCCGTTCCAAGCGTTCCTGAATGATCTCCATATGCAACAGCCCCAAAAAGCCACAACGAAAACCAAAGCCCAAAGCGGCTGAGTTTTCCGGTTCATAGACCAATGAAGCATCATTCAATCTTAATTTATCAAGAGCGTCACGCAAATCACCATACTCCGCATTATCAATTGGATAAAGTCCGCAATAGACCATTGGTTGAATCGGACGATAACCCGGCAAAGGAGTAGTGGCAGGATTCTCCACTGCAGTAATTGTATCACCCACCCGGGTGTCTTTGACATTCTTCATTGCAGCTGCCAAAAAGCCCACTTCCCCTGCTGACAAAGAATCTGATGCCACCATCATCGGACGAAATGTCCCCAGATCAGTAATTTCAAACTCTTTGCCCGTTGCCATCATCCGAATCTTCTGTCCCACTTTGAGCTGACCTTCCATCACGCGCAAGTATGCAATTACCCCACGATAAGAATCATAGATTGAGTCGAAGATTAATGCCTTCAGGGGTAGCCGTGGGTCTCCCTGTGGCGGTTTAATCCGCGCGATAATTGCTTCCAGAATCTCTTCCGTGCCAATCCCTGTTTTCGCACTTGCCAAAATACACTCATTCGGATCCAAACCAATAATATCTTTAATCTCATTTTTAACTTTATCAGGATCAGCACTGGGTAAATCCACTTTGTTAATTACCGGAATAATATCTAAATTATGCTCTAATGCCAGATAAAGATTGGCAATTGTCTGAGCTTCAACACCTTGAGTCGCATCAACTACCAATAATGCTCCATCGCACGCCGCCAATGAACGTGAAACCTCATAAGTGAAATCTACATGACCCGGGGTATCAATTAAATTCAAAAGATACTTCTCACCATTCTTGGCTTGATAGGTTATCCTAACCGCCTGCGCTTTAATGGTGATTCCTCTTTCACGCTCTAGATCCATTGAATCCAGAACTTGCTCAGTCATCTCACGTTCACTCAAAGCTCCCGTATGCTCCAAGAGTCGATCCGCTAAAGTTGACTTGCCGTGGTCAATATGCGCAATAATGCAAAAATTACGAATGTTAGTCTGAATCAAGCTTAGTTCCTCCCATTTATTCCTGCTTGCTATTATATCATTTTAAATTGATTGCTTCAATCACCAAACTAAATACTTTCCAAAAGATCTAATTCAGGGAGCGTAAAATCTTTCGTGTAAATAAATTTTTTAATCCTGCCCATCATTTAATCCTACCAATCCTGTTCAGACACTTTCCCTGCCTCTTCATTGTCAGAACACGAAAAGCCAAGGCTGAGATAAAAGGTAGCCTTGGCTGGAGAATTCATTAACTATTTACTGTTTTTCTTAAAATCTTCTACAGTTAATCCAAATTTCATTGCTATCCAATCCATACATGGATAAACAATTGGCTTAGCAAGTAAAAATACAACTATAACTAATATTAATTGTTTTAGAAAATACATTGAATCTGGCATCTTAATTAAATCAAAAATATAAGAGAGAACTATTCCTATTAATATAATATATAAAATCCATAGAAATAAAAAAACAAAGTAGTAGATGATTTTCAAGACTTTCTTCACTCAATCACACCTTATCAATATGTAGGTTTTAAAACCAAGACGGGTGAAATGTTTAGTTTCAGTGGTATTTTTGGCAGTTTACGATCAAAAAGCCAAGCTCACTACATTTCCAGCAAACTTGGCTCAAAACAATTAACTCTTCATTTCCTGCTGTAGTTTCTTTAGTTCCTTCAAATTCAAATCGGTCAACT
>JBFYZC010000402.1:0-13560 GCA_041309705.1 Bacillota bacterium
CCCAGGCTTTAAAGACGCTCTCACGCTTCACCGGGACTCCTTCATAAATCTCACCCGCACTCTCCCAAACCTCAAAGACGCGTTCACGTTTCTCTTTCACTTGTCTCAGCAACTCCGGTAACTGATGCTGATTATGTGTGCCAAAAATCAGATCTACATGGCGAAAGGTCTGCTTAATCTTCTCGACTTCGCTTGGTTCTTGCGCCATACAGCCACAAACTCCCAAAATCAAATCTGGCTTAGCTTTTTTAAGTGCCTTTAAACTTCCCAAATGTCCATAAGTTCGATTTTCAGCATTTTCACGTACACAACAAGTATTAAGTAGAATCAAATCTGCATTCTCTACCTGTTCTGTCTTGCTATATCCTAATCGTTCTAACATTCCAGCTAATTTCTCCGAATCATGCACATTCATCTGACAACCAAAAGTTGTAATTAAATATTTTTCTCCCACCAGTAACACCTACTTAAAATTTAAAATCGATTGAGACATATCATCTTGAACTATTCAAAAAGAGCTCTAGTAAACTCTATTGCATCAAAAATCTGTAAATCCTCCTGTTTCTCACCTACTCCAATCAAGGCAATCGGAATCCGAAACTGATTCGCAATCGCAAGGGTGATCCCGCCTTTGGCTGTTCCATCGAGTTTGGTCAAGATTAAGCGATTAATCCCAATTGCTTCATGGAAGACCTTGGCTTGACTGATCGCATTCTGTCCGGTAGTTGCATCCAGTACCAAAAGAATCTCTAACTCTCGTCCCTCTTGATTCTGTGTTACAATTCGTTGTACCTTCTTTAATTCTTCCATTAAGTTTACTTTGGTATGCAAGCGTCCTGCCGTATCAATGATCACTACATCCGCTTTACGAGCTTTAGCTGCCATCATCCCGTCATAGACCACTGCTGCCGGATCAGCGCCTTCCTGATGATGAATCACCGGAATCTCAAGTCGCTCTCCCCAAGTCATCAATTGTTCGGTTGCTGCTGCCCGAAAGGTATCTGCTGCCACTAAGAGCACCTGTTGCTCAGCTGCCTTAAAATGTGACGCCAATTTAGCAATGGTCGTGGTCTTACCTACCCCATTAACTCCTACTACTAGATAGACTTTATTTTTAATTTTAAAATCAAAGGCTTGATCTTGCATTCGCGTAAAGAGCTGACTCATTTCTCTCATTAAAATCTGCTTTAATTCGATTGGTTCATTAATTTTTTCTTCTTTAGCTGCCACACGCAATTTTTCCAAAAGCATAGTGGTAGTTTCGACTCCTACATCTGCCATAATTAAAGTATCTTCCAGATCGGCGAAAAGCTCTTCATCAATTTTGGGTGCGCCTTGAAAAAGTTGTTCCAGATTTGCGACGAAATTATTGCGAGTTTTGGATAAGCCGGCTTTCAATTTATTAAAAAAATTATTTTCTGGCATCTTTTACCTCTACTTTTAAAATTATTTTTGTATATATTTAGACTAAACTGCCTTTTCTGAGAGATCAAGGGAGATTAACTTCGAGACTCCATGTTCTTCCATGGTCACGCCATAGATTGCAGTGGCCGCTTCCATTGTCCCGCGTCGATGCGTCACCACAATAAACTGTAACTGATCACTAAAGAGTCCTAATAATTTGGCAAATCGATGCACATTGGTCTCATCAAGCGCGGCATCAATCTCGTCCAAAACACAAAAAGGTGATGGTTTTACTGATAAAATCGCAAACAACAGGGCAACCGCAGTCATTGCTCTTTCTCCACCGGATAAAAGCGAGAGACTCTGCAATTTCTTCCCTGGTGGCTGGGCAATAATCTCAATTCCAGAAGTTAATGGACTATCCGGCTCCAGCAACATCAGATCTGCCATTCCTCCACCACCTTCGAAGAGTTCAGTATAGATCTTTTGAAACTGAGTTCGTACCAGCTGGAAAGTTTCATTAAACCGCTCCGTAATTGTCTTCTCGATTTCTACAATTACCTGTTCCAAAGAGGCTTTTGCCTTAAGCAAATCCTCGGATTGTGTAGTTAAAAACTGATAGCGTTCAGTTACCTGCTGATAATCTTCAATTGCTGCTAGATTAACTGTTCCTAACTCTCTGATCTGCATCTTTAAAGTATCAATTCGCTTCACTGGCTGCTCTGGCAGTTGGTATGCTTGGTTAACCTTTTCGACCCAAGTTTCACCATAATCATCAACTAAATTTTTATTAATACTCTCAATCTCCATCGTTTTTTTACTGATTGCCAGTTCACACTTGTGAATCTGATTCTGCAACTCATTTAGTTTACGACGAAAACCGCGTTCTTTACTCTCCAATTCTTTTAAAACATGTAAGAACTGCTCTTTTTGCTGTTTAACTCCATTAACCGCTGCTTCTTGCAGACAGATTCGTTCATGTTCGCGGGTTAATTCTGCTTCTACCTCTTGACGGGTTACAGAAATTTTCTGTTGTTCATTGATAATCTGGAGACATTTTTGCTCTAGTTCTTCCCAAAAAAGTTCAATCTCACTAATTTGCTTACGTAGGCGTTCACGAAGCGTCTCGGTATTACTCTGCGCTTCACCACCAACATTCAGATCAGATCTCAATTGTGCTACTTGAGCTAGCGTGGTTTCACGAACTTCTTTTATCTCTTTAAATTCGGTCGTGAGTGTAGCTAATTTGGTCTCCAGCTCTTGCTGTAACAGCTCTTTGTCCGTACAAAGCTTTAACAGTTCGTCTTTGTTCTCGGCAAACTTTTCACTTTCAGTTTGTAGATTACTTAACTCCTTACGCAACAACTCAAGTTCATACGAGACCTTCTGCTGCTGTACAACTTCAGCACTAAACTCACGTTCCAAAGCTGCTAATTTAATCTTTACTTCATTTTCTTGACTTTTAACTGTCTCCAATTGTATTAATAATTGTTGCAGATCTTCTTTCAATTTACTAACCTGATTCGCTGCAGCAATCAAACCTGTTTGCGCAGTTTGTTTTTCTGACCTTAAATCTTCAATCTCACGTCGCCGCGTCAACAATCCTAAGCGCCGTTTATCAATACTTCCACCTGTCATTGAACCACCAGGGTTAACCAGATCACCTTCAGGAGTAACAATACGATAACCTCGTTCCAGTTTCGTACTAAGCTGAACTGCTGCTTTAAGATTAGGCGCAATAATCGTAGTATTTAAGAGATAATTTAGCATCGGACGATAGGATTCATCAAATTCAAGCAAGGCAATTGCTGGTTGACAGCCAAACTCTGCCAAAGTTGCTTGCAGTTGCGCACTTTTACCTTCTGAAGCCCGGATCAGATTTAAAGGAAGAAAGGTCGCCCGCCCTTTGCCATACTGTTTCAGATAGGAGATTGCCACCTCAGCATCATGTCCGGTTTCAATTACCACATTCTGCAGACTTGAGCCCAGTGCAGTCTCTAGTGCCAGTTCCATTCCTGACTTAACCTTGATTAAATCTGCTACAATTCCACGAATTCCTTTAGTAAAAGACTCATTTGAAGCCTCTGCCATCAATGCTTTCACGCCTTGAAAATAGCCTTGATAACTCCGTTCCATCTCTTCTAAAAGTCCAATTTTACTCTCCAAACCACGAATCTTCTCTTTAAATTCAAGCGTTTTTTCTTCAGCAATTTTTAATGATTGCTCAAATTGACCGCGCTGCTGCAAAAATTCTACTTGCAACTCTTTTAGCTTCTCCAGCTCTTCTTTGGTATCTGTTTGAACTGTTTTTCTAAGTAAAGCAGCTTGTTGAATCCCAGTTAACTGTGAGACTAATTCGTTTTCTTTAACTGTTTCACTAGCAATCTGTTTGGTAATAAACTCCTGCTTCAGATTGGCATTACTTAAATTATTACGTAATGAGGCAGCTTCATTCAGCGCAGCAATCATCGCTTTTTTAGCTAATTCGATCTCTTCTTCTAAAGCTGTCAAATTCTCAGTCTCGGCTGCTAATTTTGCTTCTAACTCTTCGAGCTCAGTCTGATTCAGTAAGATTCGTTCCGTCACTGCGACACTCTTCTCTTCTAACTCAGCAGACTCCCGTAATAATTCCATCCGACGCTGTGAATTATTAACCTGACTGTTACGTGCCTCCTGTTCTTGTTGTTCCAAAGTGCCTGCTCTACTCTTAAGGTAGTTTAATTGCTCCTGATACTTATCAATCTGGTTCTGAATACGAAAATACTCTTCATTTGCCGCATTAATTAAATTATCCTGATTTAAAAGCGCAAGGCGATTTTGTTCAATTTCGGCTTCAATGATACTCTCTTGCCCGCCAAAATCTTGTAGTCGCTCTTCCAGCTCATTTTTATTATCATTTAGATTCGCGACTTCCAGCTGATAATCGCTTAACAATTGCTCAAAATAATTGATCTCCAAATTAGTTAGTTCTTCTTTAAAAGTCAGATAACGCTCTGCAATCACTGCTTGCTGTTTTAAAGGCTCAATTTGACTCTCTAATTCGCGTAAAATATCCTGCACTCGCAGTAAATTTTGATCAGTATCAGCAAGCTTATGCTGTGCCACCTGTTTACGTGATTTATATTTAATAATTCCCGCTGCTTCCTCAAAGATACTACGTCGTTCATCAGCTTTTGCCGAAAGAATCGAGTCAATCTTGCCCTGACCAATTACCGAGTAGGCTTCTTTGCCTAAACCAGTATCATAAAAAAGTTCTTGAATATCACGTAAACGAACTGGTGCTTTATTTAACAGATATTCACTTTCACCAGAACGAAAAAGACGCCTAGTAATGGCAATCTCAGCAAAATCTACTGGAATAGTTTTTTTAGAATTATCAAGTACTAGGGTAACTTCTGCCAGACCTAAAGGTTTTCTTGTTTGAGTCCCCGCAAAAATCACATCATCCATCTTTGAACCACGCAAACTTTTTACACTCTGCTCACCCAAAACCCAACGAATTGCATCTGAAATATTACTCTTACCACTACCATTCGGACCAACTACCGCCGTCACTCCTGGCATAAATTGCAGTTTAATCTTGTCTGCAAATGATTTAAAGCCAATCATTTCCAATCGTTTTAAATACAAAGCGCTCCCCCTTCAGGGAATTAATCCGATTCTCATCTGATATTCATAGTTTCATTCCCTAACAGCAATCATTTTATCACAATGTCACAAAAAAAGAAATACCCGCAAAAAGCGGGTTTAACTTACCTCAAGTTTCAAATTCAAATCTTTACGACGACGTGGTTTCATTGGAATTTGCGGATTAGTGAGCGAACCATATTGATGAATTACCTTTTTCAATTTCGCCCGTGCTCTTGTCCGAGCATTATCAATTGCTTTAAAAGATAATTGTAATTTTTCTTCAATCTCTGATAAGCGATATCCGGTTAAGAACATCTGCATTACCTGATATTCGATTGGTGACAAATATGCCTCCAATACCAGATTCAATCGTTCCATTAACGCATCATTTTCAATTTCTTCAAATGATTCATCAATTCTTCCTGGAATACTATTCAATAAAGTACGCTGGTCATTTTCACCAAAAGATGCATTAATTGAGAGTGTCTGACTGAAAAAAACTGCTTTCTTACTATATGCCTGCTTTAAGAGATTATAAATGCGACGCAAAATGCAAATATAAGCAAAAGTACTGAATTTAATAGGATAATTGACCGAATCATACTCAGAAATTGCCTTCAGCAAGCTAATTGCCCCTTCTTGGAAACAATCGTCGAAATCAATACGGTTGCTATAGTGATTCTTAACAATATATCGTACCATAGGCAGATATTTTCGTACTAATTCCTCCCGGGCATTCTGGTCATTTGTTTCACGAATTTGTGTCAATAAACTAAGATCTTCTGCTTGACTCAACGATCATAACCCCCTTAATAAAAGTATTATCTAATATTAAGATGATACTTAAATATACGGTTTGGTTGTCCGGGTTATGACAGTAAAAACAATTTATGATAATAATCAAAAAATCAAAACGCCTTGAGCAGTGTTCTACTCAAAGGCGCTTAATAAAAAAAATATTCTCAGTACTTCCAAACTTTAATGCAAACACAAATGCTTACAGCATTATAAGCTAAACTAGTTTTTCACAAGACGAATTTCATTTTAATGAATCAATGCGGTTCAACCACAAATTTAATTGCCGTTCGTAATTGTCCGTCAATCATAATTTCCGAGAAACCAGGCGTACAAACCAGATTAATTCCATTTGGTGCTACATAACCACGTGTAATTGCGATCGCTTTAACTGCTTGGTTAACTGCTCCTGCACCTACCGCTTGAACTTCCGCGAGCCCTTTTTCACGCAAAACCGCAGCTAAAGCTCCTGCTACAGATTTGGGATTCGAATTTGCAGAAATTTTTAATACATCCATTAGCACAGCCTCCCTACCAAATCGCTTTCTATAATCTATAATATTCAACAAAGATCTGAAAAAATCCTTTTTATAAAGATTATCAAAGATTAATTATTATTTTGTAAAGCAGCCATCCCTAAAGCTGCTGCTTTATTCTCTGCTTCTTTAATTGTTGCTGCTGCGGCAGTACCAATCACTCTTTCATCCAGCAAAACTTCCACCGTAAATAACCTTTTATGTGGCGGACCTTCAATTTTTATGGTACGATAAGCTGGCATCAATCCGCGTGCTTGTCCCCATTCTTGCAGTCGATTCTTGGCATTTTGTAGTTTTACTTCTTCAATTACCTTTTCCAAAGTCGATTCTAGCAATGGAAGCACCAATGCTTTAGTAGCTGCAAGACCGAAATTCAAATAATATGCCCCCAGAAAAGCCTCAAAAAGATCTTCTAACAGATTTTTCTTGGAGCTACCTTGACAACGCAATTCACCCTGACCCAAACGAATAAACTTTTCCAACTCTAATTTTTGTGCATAAAAAGCCAACATTTTACTGCCAACGATGGTGCTTTTCAGCTTTGCCAAATAGCCTTCTGGTTCTTGAGAGTACTGTTGAAACAGATATTCACAGACAATTAGTCCCAAAACACTATCACCCAGAAATTCCAAACGCTGATTACTAGTCACTTTATGCTCGTACGCATACGAAGAATGTGTGAATGCCTGAACAAAAAGTTCAATCTGCGCAGGCATTGTTCCAAACCTTGCTGCTAATTCTGTTGCTAATTCTGTTTCATTTTGCTGAAGCCTTTTTTTAGCCATGATACTTTTTAAACGCCAAACAGACATTATGCCCTCCAAAGCCTAACGAATTCGAGAGTGCATACTCCAGCTTAGCCTTTCTCGCTTGATTAGGAACATAATCCAGATCACATTCTGGATCTAGCGTCTGATAGTTGATTGTTGGAGGAATAATTCCTTCCTGAAGAGCCCGAGTACACACAATCGCCTCTACCGCTCCAGCTGCACCCAGCAGATGTCCCGTCATTGATTTAGTAGAGCTAACCGGAATTTTTGGTGCCAGATCACCAAAAACACGTTTAATCGCCAGTGTTTCCAAGCGATCATTTGGTTCGGTCGAAGTCCCATGTGCATTAATGTAGTCTACTTGTTCAGAAGTAATTCCTGAATTCTTTAAAGCTCTAGTTATTGCACGAGTTGCCCCATCACCTTCAGGATCTGGGAGAGTAATATGATAAGCATCACCTGCTTCAGCATAGCCAACCATTTCACCATAAATATGTGCCCCACGCTTCTCGGCATGCTCCAAGTCTTCTAAAATTAAAATTGCTGAACCTTCACCCATCACAAAACCATCCCGATTTAAATCAAAGGGACGACTCGCTCCGGCTGGATCGGCGTTATTTTTCGAGAGCGCTCCACTTGAAGTGAAACCAGCAATGGAAAGCGTAGTAATTGGGGCTTCAGTACCACCAGTAATCACTGCGGTAGCATCTCCATATTGAATGCTTCTAAAAGCTGCGCCCAAAGCATGAGCTGAAGAAGCACACGCTGAAACTACCGTATGATTTAGACCTTTTGCTCCGGTAACAATCGAGACATAACCCGCACTCATGTCAGGAATAATCATTGGAATAAAGAAAGGACTAACTCGACTGGGACCTTTTAGATTACAGATCACTGCCTGTTCTTCAAAGGTTTTCATCCCACCGATCCCCGAACCAATGATTACCCCGATATCATTCGCATTTTGAGCATTAATCTCTAAGTTCGCATCCGCCACTGCCATCTTTGCAGCAGCTACTGCCAATTGTACAAAACGATCTGTACGGCGAAGTTCCTTCTTCTCTAAATACTGTCCCGGATCAAAATTAGTGATCTCGGCACCAATCTTTACTTCCAGACGCTCAGTATCTACTATAGTTAACGGTTTAACTCCCGACTTGCCAGCAACAATTGCCTGCCAAAATTCCTCGACTCCAATTCCCACTGAAGTCACTACTCCGATTCCAGTAATTACGACACGATGTTTCAATTTTTCACCTCTATATATCCAATAATTTCAAAAGAGTCCCGCCAAATAACGGGACTCTCATTTAAAAATAAAAACTTACTGAGCATTTTCTTTAATATAATTCACTGCGTCACCAACAGTTGATAGCTTTTCAGCATCTTCATCGGGAATTTCCAAATCGAATTCTTCTTCCAAAGCCATCACTAACTCAACGATATCAAGTGAATCAGCGCCTAAATCATCAACAAAAGAGGCTTGTTCACTAACTTCTTCCTCATCAACACCTAATTGTTCCACTACGATATCTTTAACCTTGCTAAAGATGTCCAACCAGTTCACCTCCTTCCAAGTATTGGTTGGCTAGAACTATCATCAATCAACAGAATTCCTCTTCCTTACATTGCCATACCACCATCAACATTTAAAACATGCCCTGTAATATAACAGGCATCTGGTGAAGCGAGGAAGACTACTGCTTTTGCCACATGATCTTGCTGACCCAATGTGCCGAGCGGAATCATCTGTTGTAGATTTTCTCGTGCTTCAGGTGATAAAACCTCAGTCATCTTAGATTCAATAAAACCTGGTGCAATTGCATTAACACGAATATTTCTTGAACCAAGCTCTTTTGCCATTGTTTTGGTGAAAGAGATCACGCCGCCTTTAGAAGCAGCATAATTAGCTTGACCCGGATTACCCATCAACCCAATTACCGAAGCAATATTAATAATCTTTCCTGAACGCTGTTTCATCATTGGCTTAACGCATGCCTTGGTACATAAAAATGTACCTTTGAGATTGATATCCATTACCAGATCCCAATCCGCTTCATTCATGCGCATTAAAAGATTATCTCTAGTTATACCGGCATTATTAACCAGGATATCAATATGCCCATAGGTATCTATTGCTAATTTGACCATTGCTTCGCAATCATCACTCTTGGCTACGTTGCCAACTATACCAATCGCACGCCCTCCAGCAGCCTCAATCTCTGCTACAGTTTTATGCACTTCATCACTAACATCAGAAAGTACCAATAAAGCTCCTTCTGCTTTCAAAGCTAGGGCAATTGCTTTACCAATACCTCTAGCAGCACCTGTTACTATTGCTACTTCATCTGCTAATCTCATATTACTAGACCTCCTTTAAAATTTCAAGTGCTTTTTTAAGAGATTCGAGATTTTCGCAGTTCAAAAGGTTAATTCCTTTCAAAGTCTTCTTCGTTAAACCAGTTAAGACCTTTCCAGGACCGATCTCTACAAAAGTTGTTACTCCTTGATCAAACAAGAAACGTAGACTCTCTTCCCAAAGCACCGAAGAGTATAGTTGCTGATATAAGCTGTTTGAAATTTCATCAACCTTAACAGGTCGAGCTGTGACATTAGCTACCAAAGCAGCTTGAGGTTCATTCCAGGAAATTTTTTCTAAAAATGGTTTGAATTCCGTGGCAGCTGGCTTCATAAAACTAGAATGAAATGCTCCGCTTACTGAAAGAGGAAAGACCTTGCCGCCTTGTTGTTCGATTAATTCTTTAGCGCGTTCAATCCCATTTCGATCTCCGGAGATCACAATCTGCCCTGGAGAATTAAAGTTTGCTGCCTCAACTTTACCAGCTTCGCTTGCCTCTGACAAACAATCCAGCAGCGCTTGACGCTCCATACCCAAAATCGCTGCCATTGCTCCTCGTCCTTCGCGGTCTGCTTCTGCCATCAAACGTGCCCGTTCTTTAATTAAGAGTAAAGCAGTCTCAAAATCAAATGCTCTTGCGGCAACTAGAGCACTATATTCTCCCAGACTATGCCCTGCCAGATAATCAGGTTTAATTCCTGCTTGATCAAAGACCTGCCACATGGCAATACTGGTAGTCATGATTGCTGGCTGACTATTTCGAGTATCTTGCAAAATCTCTGCTGAACCATGAAAACAGATCTCGGAAATTGATCTTCCTAAAATATTATCTGCTGCTGTAAAGATTTCACGTGCTACTGAATAAGTCTCGCAAAGTTCGCGACCCATTCCTACTGTTTGTGAACCTTGTCCTGGAAAAAGAAATGCAATTTTACTCATTAAAATTCCCCTACAACATATTTAGTGCGCTGTTGATTTTATCTGGTACATTCTGAGAAACAGCTCTAACTGTAGCTTTAACAGCATTTTTAATCGCTTTCGCATTAGAGCTACCATGACTGATCATACTTATTCCATTTAATCCCAATAATGGTGCACCACCATATTCGGTATAATCCATTTTACTCTTAATCTGCCGCAGCGAATTTTTAATCATTAATCCACCCAGCTTAGCAGAGAAACTCGAATTTAAAGCTTCTTTAATCTGCCCTAAAAGTGTAGTCGATAATCCTTCTGATAGCTTTAAGACAATATTCCCCACAAAACCATCGCAAACAATAACCTCACAGACACCTTGATGAACATCACGTCCCTCGATATTACCAATAAAATTAACGGGAGCATGCTTCAATAACTGATGTGTCTCGATGGTCAAAATGTTCCCTTTGGTCTCTTCTTCGCCAATACTCAACAGACCAACGCGCGGATTAGTTAAACCCAAAACCTGTTCAGCATATACTGAACCCATGATTGCAAACTGAACTAGATTTTCTGGATCACAATCGGCATTTGCTCCTGCATCCAAAAGAACACTAACTCCATTTTTGGTAGGCATTGGACTGGCAATTGCTGGTCGTTTAATTCCAGGAATACGTCCTAAAGTAAAGATTGAGGCAGTCATTGCAGCTCCAGTATTCCCAGCGGAAATTACTCCTGCTGCCCGACCTTCTTTCACCAGACGATTTGCCACTACTAGTGATGAATCTTTTTTCTTTTTAACCGCAGTAGCTGGATGTTCATCCATCTCAATCACTTCAGTTGCCGCTACAATCTCAAGACCACTAATTGTTTCCTTCCCCAGCTCGCGCTTTATTGCTGCCTCGTCTCCTACTAAAATTACTTCTGCTTTTAATTCAAGACAAGCTTCAATTGCCCCCAGAACTATCTCTCGTGGGGCATGATCTCCACCCATAGCATCAATGGCAATCTTCAAATGGATTCACCTCCGAATCACGAAGCAATTAATAATGCTATTATATATATACTTGCTGATAGTTTGGCAATTTAATCATCATTGCTATAAACGAGAATAAATTTACATATTCTCATTTATAGCATTATCAATTTTTAGCTCTACAAAATATATGTTTCCAAAAAAATAAGGTCAAAACTGACCTTTTATACGCTTACTCTATTATTCGGTAGCTTTGGAAATTACTTCGCGACCTTTATAGAATCCGCAATTACCACAAACCACATGAGGTAGTTTGGGTTCATGACATTGAGGACAAACACCAAAATTGGGAGCTTTCATCGCCAAATGCGAACGACGACTCCGACTGTTTGATTTGGAAGTCCTATTCTTAGGATTAGCCATCTAATCCACCTCCTTCTTTAATAGCAATTCTTTTAATTTTTCAAATTGAGGATTAATTGATTCGGTGTGACACTGGCATACTTCATTATTTAAATTTTTACCACAAAGAGCACAGATCCCTAAACATTCAGGATTACAAAGCAATTTAATCGGGAAAGCCGACCAGAGGTGTTCATTAATACAAGCTGTTAAATCAAGCTGATCCCCGTCAAAACCAAAGAACGCATCATCGTCTCCAGTATAATTTGGAACAAACTGCTCACTTAACTCAAGCTCCTCAGTTCCAGTAAAAATTTTCAGACAACGAGCACATTCTGCCTGAAAATTAAGTTTTAACTGACACTGTACCAAAAAACCCTCACCAGTATTGGTGACCTTTCCACTCACTGCTACTGGACTAATAATTTCTAGTCCGAAGCCACACTCTTTCTGAACAACTTCTTGTTCTCCTTGAAAAGGAATCATTGCTCCGCGTTCATCACGGATAGTACTAATACCAACCTTCACCAAAATCACCTTTGCTTATTATATATTCTTATCCAAGAAAAGTCAATCTTTCTACTTTTCTTCTTAATTCCTATTTTAATCTTTAGTGCAAAACCGCTTTTCTGGCTACACTTTAAAAGAAAAGAGGTGAGTATGTTGAAACGCCATTCTCCATATAAAAAACTTTATCATCCTACCCCAAATCTTCATCTTAATAATTTCAATAATCTTTGGAAACTTCCTCCTTATGAGATCGCAAATTTTAGTGGTCAATTATTCAAAGTAATGCAAACAGCGATTGAAGAGTATCTTTGTCAGGAATGTTTAGCATCTGCTCAAGAAAATTTTGAAAAAACAGCTTTTCCTCACCATCCACATTAACCATTTTTTTTCCCTTTTTCCAAGAATCATGTAACATAAGCTGGCTTTTCAGAGGAATGATAAGAGCATAAGGAGGTGAAAAACAAATGGGTACAGGACAAAAGAGTAATTCTTTATTGGTGAAAGAGGCTAGCAATGCTATGAATCGTTTCAAATACGAGATCGCCAATGAGCTCAACATCGATACCTCCAAAATTCAAGGTGGCTACTGGGGGTACATGGTTTCACGCGACACCGGTTCAATTGGTGGTAACATGGTACGTCGGATGATCGAGGCTGCTGAGCGTTCCTTAGCCGAGCAGACAATTGCCGATGTTAAAGCTGGTTTCCAAGCTGGTTTGCAAAATCAAAGCAGCACACAGAATTTCAATATGAACAGCAGTAGTTATCAGAATAATCAATACAAACAGTAATCAGTACTTATCCCCATTAACTATTGATAATCTTTCTTTGATTATCAATAGTTTTAAAATCAAAACCTGAGCTATTGGCAGATGCTGATAGCTCTTTATTTTCATCCATATATTTTCCGAAAGATCTATTTCATTTTATCATCGCAAAAAATCCTTAGTAGAGACAGGTCGCGACCTATCCCTACTAAGGGTTCACTCGTTAAAATGAAAGATCTTTACCGGAAGATATCTATATATTTTTCAGAAAATATAAATTATTATTCCCCAAAAAGTCAAAATTTAATAAAAAAGAACCCTGAGAAATTCTAGGGTTCGCATTTCACTTTTGAATTTAATTAAAAAGATTGTCGTGCTTGGTAGCAATCTCGGCAATAGACTGGTTTCTCGCCAGTTGGTTGGAATGGAACCATTGTGGAACAACCACATGCGGCACAGGTAGCAGGATACATCTGACGTTGTCTTACTCCAG
>JBFYZC010000403.1:0-4885 GCA_041309705.1 Bacillota bacterium
ACGTTTAAATATCTAATCCAATCTTAAGAAAGACAAATTTATCATGAAATCCAAACTATTTCTTTTAAATTTATTATTATTTCTTCTATTTACCAATTCCACCACAACTGCCCTTACCACCACCTCATCTTTTGGGTGGAGAGATCACCCCGTCACCGGAAAGCATAAATTCCATGCCGGGGTAGATATTCGTGCCAAACACGGCACACCAATCCGCGCCATCTTCGCCGGCAAGGTAATCTGGGCAGGAGTACGTGGTGGCTATGGCAATGTTATCTTGCTTTGGCATGGTAAAAAGACCTATACTCTCTATGGTCACTGTGCCTGCTTATTTGTCAAACCAGGTCAATATGTAGAAGCAGGTGAAACCATCGCCTTAGTTGGTAGCACCGGTTTATCCACCGGTCCGCACTTACATCTGGAATACTGGGTTGATGGTCGCTATGTTGATCCAATGACCCTCTGGCGCAAACAACAAAAGTAAGCTCTATATATACTTTCCAAGTAAAGATCTTTTATAAAAACTGCTGAAATTTATTTTAGCAGTTTTTATTTTTAAACAGTTATACTATTTAAATTATTATATCGTTTTTGTATTAATTGATTTTATTGACAAAATAGAATTAGAAATATATAATAAGATTCAGTTAATAACTATCAAGGAGGTCAATTTATGAAAAACAAAACAACTCTAATCATCTTAAGTTTCTTCATTTTCAGCATTGGAGTACATGCACAAACTAGCAATTATCAGCAACTTGATCCTACTATCTCAAAAATCACACAAAGTGGCATTATGTTTGTAGGTGGTGAGAATAACGGAACTCAAATAATCAAACAATCCATGATTCACTATGTACTTTCTGACAACACTAATAAATATCCCCTTATTATGCTCCCGGGTCTTGGTTTATCATCCTATATCTATACCGCAACTCCTGACAATCGTGCTGGCTTTACCTCTCTTTTTGCTAATAATGGTTATAGCTCATATGCGATCGATACTAATAACTTGGTTATTTCAGGTATTGATGTCGCTAATATACCCTCTAAATTAACTGTCTGGGATCAAAAATCCATCTGGAAAACCTGGGGATTTGGTACTGATTTCAACCAACCATACTATAACACTCAATACCCGATTGAAGATATCGAGCAACTTTATGCTTCCTTTTCACCACAAAAATATTCTTCTGGTATGTCAGCCAATCCTCAAGAAGTTAAAAATATCATCAAACTTCTCGAAAAAATTGGTCCTTCCATTCTAATGGTACATTCGATGGGTGGAGTGACTGGTTTTGAAGTAATTCGTCAACGCCCCGATTTAGTAAAAGCTTTAATTGTAATCGAACCGGTTGGAAGCCCTACAGATGTAAATGATCTTCGAGAACATTTTCTTACAATTCCTTACTTAGCTGTATATGGAGACTATATCAAAGAAAGAGGTCAAACCAACAGATATGAAGCATGCAAGACCACCGCAAAAATTCTCAATGATAATGGTGGCAACGGGACGGTTATCACCTTAACTGAATTGGGGATTACAGGAAATACTCATCTGATGATGCAGGATAAAAATAACGATGTGATTGCTAATATTATTATGGATTGGATTGAACAAAATACCAATTAAACATATTAAATATTTTCCAATAAAGATCTTTCATTATATCGAGTAAAAATATCCAGCGCACTAAGGATTTTTTACGAAGATAAAATGAAATAGATCTTTTGGAAAATATATTACCCCAATTAATAAGGAGGATTGCATAATGTTAAAATCAAAATCATCAAAATTCGTTTTTGGTTTAACTTTGGCAACATCTTTATCACTTTCAGCCTCTGCGAATAATCAAATTAGAGCTAAAATCGAAATAGCCGAAGAAGCTACCCGTCCCAACATTCTTTTTGCTATAGCAGATGATGCATCACACTTTAGTGCTTATGGTTTTAAGTTTGTTAATACTCCTAATTTTGATCGTGTAGCACGAGATGGTGTTTTATTTAATAATGCTTTTACCAGTAATCCAAAATGCGCTCCTTCCCGAGCAAGCATCTTAACTGGTATGCACACTTGGCAGTTAGGACAAGCTTGCAATCACTTTGAATTCGCAATGTTTCCTTCTCCAGATGAGGTAGCAGTATATCCCAATATACTTAAAGATAATGGTTATTTCATCGGAGCCACCGGAAAACGCTGGGCACCTGGTCAATTTGATGCAAATGCCTGGGGAACTAATCCAGCTGGTCCTTCATTTGGTAGACATACTTTAGTACCTCCTTATAGTGGAATCAAAAATGTTGATTATTATGCTAATTTTGTAGATTTCTTAACTCAATGTCCTGATGATAAACCATTTTATTTTTGGTATGGCGGAATGGAACCTCATCGCGATTATGAAGCAGGTTCCTGGAGAAAAGCCGGAAAAAACTTAAGCGACGTTGAAGTTCCCCCTTATTTACCAGATGATGATATTGTTAAAGGAGATCTGTTGGACTATGCTGTTGAAACTGAACATTTCGACTCCCAACTAGGTCTGATGCTCAACGAATTAGAAAAACGCGGAAAACTGGATAATACTATTGTTGTAGTTACTTCTGACAATGGGATGCCTTTCCCTCGAGCAAAAGGACAAATGTATGAATATGATTTCAAACTGCCTTTAGCAATAATGTGGCGAGGCAAAGTGCCTAGTGGCAGAATTGTCGATGATTTAGTAAGTTTTATTGATTTTGCTCCTACATTCTTAGATGTAGCAGGCATCAAAAAACACCCTCAAATGGAAGGCAATAGTTTATTACCAATACTTGAATCATCTAAATCTGGTATGGTAGCCACAACAGAAACACCTGTCTATATGGGAAAAGAAATTCACGATCCTGGCATCACTAATGATAAAGGTTATCCTGTAAGATGTATTCGTACTAATGATTATTTATATGTAAGAAACTTTTTCCCTGACAGATGGCCTGCTGGCAATCCAGAAACAGGTTTTTCTAATACTGACGCCTCACCAACCAAATCTTTAATATTAGAACAACATGCACGTCATGATGATACCTATTTTAATCTTTGCTTTGGAAAACATCCAGAAGAAGAACTATATAATATTAAAAAAGATCCCTATTGTCTGAATAACCTAGCATATACTGATGATTATCAACAGATCAAAGTAGATCTATGGTCAAAGCTAAGCGCAACACTCTTTAAAACCAATGACCCAAGAATATTAGGTCAAGGGGATGTTTTTGAAAATTATGAACCTTACAATATCACAACCTACAGTTGGGAGCAGTACTGGCTTACCGCAGGACAATCTGTTATGAAATCATTACAAAATCAACAAAATTTATGGAGAGAGTATGTCGATCTAGTTGGATTAAAAAATCCATTTAGTAAAAATGCAAAACCTAATACAAATTATGATGCTTTTAAAAATACTACGATTCAAGTAATTGTTGATGGTAATTTACAATCCTTTAATACTGCACCTTTTATGATAAACAATGTATTACTTACACCTATCAATGTATTATCAGATGTTGGTGCAACAATCTCAGTTAATGAAGAAACCAAACAGATCAATATCACCAAAGGAATAGTATCTATAAGTCTTAAAGTGGATAGTACTCAAGCTAATGTCGCAGATGAAATTTTCGAACTGGAGGCTGCAGTAACCGAAAAAGATGGTACAATAATGATTCCAATTCAACAAATTTGTCAATATCTCGATGCACAATATATATATAATCCTAATTTCGAAGCCGCCTTCATCTATATTCAAGAAAAAATCTAATCATACAACTAAAAACTCCACTACTAACTGGTCTTAAACCGGTTTGTGGTGGAGTTCACTTATGTTTACTCATAATTCAAATTGACCTACCACTGTTGCAGCAATTGCCTCATAATTCAAGTCTGTTTCTTGCAGATAACCAACTGGTGAACGGTATAGTTTCAGCTTGCCAATTGTTTTCTCTAGTTTCTGATGCCGATGTCCACAAACAACCACTACCTGTTTCTCTTCCGCCAAACTACTCAATAATCCTCCCAGCCGACTACTTCCTTCGTAGGCATCAAACGGGGAAGCAGATTCCTTCGTCGCAAGACAAGCTTGAAATGGTGCCGTATGCATAATTGCCAAAACCTTACTACTCTTAGCTGGAATCTCAGCTAACTGTCTCTTAAATTCTGCCCAAAAGATCTCAAAGACCTCAGAGTTACTAAATTTCTGCCGCCGCGCTCGCCAATCACTGGCTTGCGAATTACGCAACCAGACCGCATACTGTGTATCATTCCAGATTCCTTCATCAAATTTACCTACTTCATAATCTTTCAAATAATACTTATAATCCAGCCGTGGATCACGCAGCGTATAATCATACCAGCCAACTGTCCCTACAATCACAACATCTTCAATAACATAAGATTGCCGAATTGGATAGACAAAGCCATATTCCGCACACAGTTCAGGAATTGTTTGATAATATTTATCAAAACTATCCCTCCCCTTTCTAACCGCATGATTCGACTCAATCCAGAGATCATGATTCCCAGGCACCATCACTTTAAGACAAGGTAATTCACTAAAAAGCTGTAAAGTTTCGCCCAATTCTCCCAATGAATTCGCCAAATCTCCTGCAATCACAAAGATATCTGGTTGCAGAATCTCGAGATACTCAAAAATATATCGGCTTAAAATTCGATTATTCGCGGTAATATCAACATGCAAATCAGACGTATAGGCTATTTTCAGTTTTACTCACATCCTGATTATTCTTTCTTTCAATCTGCTATAAAATTCCTCCACATTCGCCTTTTCTGGCAAACCAGCTACTTGTCCATCGCCCAATTCAATGATCACCCAGCCACCCTGCTCAAGCT
>JBFYZC010000404.1:0-2926 GCA_041309705.1 Bacillota bacterium
ATATTAATACCTGCTTTGGTAGTAGCTAAATTGACTGAAGCACATACTTTTTTGGTACTACTTAAAGCCTCGGGAAGGGAATTAATCAGCTTGGTTTCGCCAGGGGTGACTCCTTTATGAACTAAAGCGGAGTAACCGCCAATAAAATCAATTTTTAGCTGCTCGGCAACTTGGTCGAGCATTAAAGCTAACTCAAGGTAATTATCACTCTCACATGCTTGTGCGACTAAAGAAATTGGAGTGACCGCAATTCTTTTATTAATTATGGGAACCCCGTAAGTTTTCTCCATTAACTCGGCAACTGCTACTAAGTCTTCTGCGAGACGTAGAATTTTGGTAGCTGCTTTGCGGGCAACCATTTTAATGTCAGGACCGGCACAATCGAGTAAATTTATCCCCATAGTTACGGTACGAATGTCAAAATGATAATTTTCAACCATAGAGATTGTTTCAAGAATTTCTTGTGAAGTAAATAACAAATTAGCACACCCCTATAATAAAAGTGAAAAGCAGGAGACTAATGAAATAATGTAGAATCTTTTTGAAGTAAAAAGTGTGTGTATCTAAAAATTAAATACGATGCATGTAGCGGAAGATATCTTCATGCTGTGCAACTACAGTAACTCCTAGTGCTTCACCGGCAGTTTTTAATTTTATTTGAATCTCGGTTAATTTTTTGGAAGAATTGGAGATATCAACTAATAAAATCATTGCAAAGATTTCGTTTTTCAAAATCGTTTGACTGATATCAATGATATTTGCCTGACATTCAGATAGTACTTGAGAAATGCTGGCAACAATTCCTACGCGATCTTGACCCATTACAGTAACAACTACATGTTCTTGTTTCATGACTTAAATTTACCTCGAATCTTTTATTGTGGTTGTAGGATTCAAATATAGTATTGTTTGTTTTCTATTCGATTCTGTTTTAATAATCCCTGCTTTTATAAGGGTATTTCGTTAGTGAAAAATTATCTGAAAGGTGGTGAAGTCGTTACAAGAGGTGGTGACTACTACTTTTTAATTTAAATTAAGTAGGGAAAAGATAACTTATATAATTGAGTTATAGCTGAGATGGAGTTTCTTGTAACGGAAGATTATGTCTTATCAATTTGAAAGAGAACTTGAGCAAGGTACATTATTATTTACGAATGAGCATGAACAGAAATTTATCTTTGAGAAGATTCCTTTTGCAGTATCACCACATGAGGCAGTGTTGCGTGAAATTATCCAAGATTTACGTGCTTTTTTTAAAGATCGTCAGTTGATTCCCTGTGAAGGAGTCATTCAGTACATTGGTTTTGAAAAATATCAAGGTGATTTATACTTAATCAGACCATCAGAAGATGAAGTTAAACTTGATTTATTTGAAATAGATGACCTAAATGAAGCTTGTCAAGTATTACTAAAGAGTTTGCAGATTATGCAGATCTATCATCAACATGGAATCATCTTAAACGGTTGGTCAATTGGAGTGATTAAACGTACTGCGGATAGTCGAATCTACTTTGCTGATCCGTTATTAATGAATTATTTACAGAAATGGCTGGACGAGCTATTTGTGATTGATTTCACCCCGGAAGTGATTAAAGGCAGAGCCTGGACTCAGGCAGCGGATATTTTTTCTTGGGGTGGTTTGGCATATCGCTTGTTGACAGGAAGTTATCCTTTTGTTGCGGGAACACTTGAAGAACGTTTAGATAAAATTATTAATGGAAAGATTGTTGCACCTCACGACCAGCTTCCTGGTTTACATCCGGAATTGGGTAAATTAATTATGGAATGTTTTAATCGTGATCCCGAGATGCGTCCTACTGCGGCAACTCTATTAACCCAATTAACTGAGTTGATCAAAGCAGAGCAATGTCTATTATCGCCCCAAGAGATTCAAGCTTATAGTGAAAAAGCAAGTCAAAATCGTCAACGACAGGAGTTTTTAGAGAAGGTACGTGGTTTTTGGCGTAAATATAAAGTAGCCACCTTGATTGGTTTGGGGGTAATTGTTTTATTTTTATTGTTAGTACAACCTGGAGCAAGAAAGATTGGGGTTAGTGAGGCGAATACTCCGGAAGAGATTGTGAATTACTATTTCAAAAGTATTGCCGAGTTGAATACTGAATTGATGGATGACACTCTTTATAAGGCAAATAATACTTTTGCAGAGATGATCGGTAATTTGTATGTAATGAATCGAATGCAACAGGGGATTACTCGTGATTTTAAAGATTATATTCAAGTTAAAGTTAATGATCTACAAATACAGATTGTTACTGCGGAGAAGTTAAAGACAGAATATCAAGTTAATTATACTTTATTAATTATTACTGCCACAGAGAAGAATTATGTTAAACGTGAAGATCTCTTCGCCTTGCAGCCAATCAAAAACATTTGGAAGATTACTAATATCAAGATTTTAAAACAGAAGAAGTGGACGAAGCAATTAGCACCAGTGACACCAGTACCAACGGGGACTAAATAATTTTTATTAAAAGGAAGAATTAAATGAATGTAGTCTTTCATGTCTTAGTAGGTGTAGTTGTGAGTTCGTTTTGTGCATCGCAAGTGAATACTATTAATCGATCAAAATTAAAGATTAACAGTATTTTGGTGAGTGGATTTTTTGTTAGCCTATTTTCTCATGGATTATTAGATTTGCTGCCACATACTTATCCATTTGATGGAATAATTGATCTGATTTTGGCAGGAGCAGTTTTTGGGATTAGTTTGCTTTTGATTAAGCCAAAATATTTTGGAATTTTGACTGTTTGTGTAAGTGGCAGTATTGTTCCTGACCTTATTGATCTTGGACCTAGTTTACTTAATAAATTTTTTTCAATTAATTTACCAGTGATCAAGTTTTTCCCATGGCATTGGGCAAAATATTCTGGGTCTATTTATGCAGATTCAAGCAAGATCTGGCTTT
>JBFYZC010000405.1:0-3277 GCA_041309705.1 Bacillota bacterium
TTTCAGTAAAGCTTAATTGATTTTCAGTAAAGCATGAGTGATTTTCAGTAAAGCTTAATTGAATTTCAGTAAAACATGAGTGATTTTCAGTTAATCATGAGTGATTTTCAGTTAAGATTAATTGATTTTCAGTAAAGCATGAGTGAACTTCAGTAAAGCTTAATTGAATTTCAGTAAAGCATGAGTGATTTTCAATTTCAAAGCTAAACTGCAATGGCAAATCGCTCTAATACCCGTTCGATCTCGCGCATCAATAATCTGCCTTGATGATTGATAAAGAAATGATCCCCTGGAAAGACCTTGCAATCAAACTCTGCTCTGGTCAATTCGCGCCATGCCAGTAACTCATGAAGATTCGCATCGGGATCTTCTGTTCCGCCAAAAACGGTCAGCGGGCAGCGCAATGGCTCGCCCGGTTGATAACGCCAGGTCTCAGATATGGTATAATCAGCACGAATAAACGGCAGAACTACCTCCATTAATTCTCGATTGGATAAGATCTCTTCCGGAGTTCCGTTCACCCGTCGTAATTCATCAATTAAGGCTGCATCATTCAGATGATGCACTTGCGGCAGACGCTCGTTTAACTGAGGTGCGCCAATTCCTGAAACAAACAGCTGGGTTGGTTGAAATTTAGTTTCCTGTTCCAAAGTGCGTGCCAGCTCAAAGGCAATCTTGCCACCCATACTATGCCCGAAGAGTGCAAATGGTCCTTGGGCAAATTCAGGTGCTAACAGATCAATTAAGGTATCAACTAATGCTCCCATACGCACAAATGGTGTTTCTAGGATTCGTTTCTCCCGCCCTGGTAGTTGGATTGGTAGCACCTTGATTCCAGCTGGAGCATGATTAATCCATTCACGATAAGTTCTTACTGTACCACCAGCATAGGGCAGACAGAAAAGCCGTAGTGCGTTGCGGTTTGCCATTTTGGGATAATCATATGGCAACCATTTATTCAAAGTAAAATTTTGATAATTCATCCTCGGAATGCTCCCTTCTTTAATTTTTTTATAAATTTTTAAAATCAACTAATTCATTCAAAAATGCCCTGAGTCTCTGATCTAATCTTTCAATGGTTGCCTCTGCATGGACGTGTGCACTATACCGCCAACCAAGTTGCAACGAATTATTGATAGTATAACAATGTAACTCTAAAAGATTAAAGCGTAAATTATCAGTCGGCTCATCCCAGCCAGTGGATTCCGTAGCAAAATCAAATTTCCCGCGATAATTTTCAAACTGATCCATATTTCCCAAGAAGTTCACCATGATTCCGGGTCGTTTTCGAACTGCCGCCAGACGTGTAGTTAACTCTTGATCTCCTCCCAGATAGCTGAGGAGATTGTAGCCATGTCCCCCATTAGGAATCGCCTCCAGCTGCTGATTAATTTCT
The DNA here is from genome assembly GCA_041309705.1 of Bacillota bacterium. Taxonomy (GTDB): domain Bacteria; phylum Bacillota; class UBA4882; order UBA8346; family UBA8346; genus JBFYZC01. The sequence goes on from JBFYZC010000405.1 coordinate 1,397, forward strand.
GCTAAAATCTCTTTCGCAACACTGCTGTCTGCACGTTTCAAAATTAATAAGCGTTCTGAGACCAACCAACCTACCGTCCGGGAGAGATCCAGCTCCTCACGTTCAAATAACAGATTTCGTCCACTATCCAAGACCATTAGATCCTGATATTGATTACCCGTCCAACTAGCGACGGCATGAAATAATGCACTAATTATGATATTTAATAATTCAATTCCCGTCGTTTGAGCTAGCTCATTTAGTTGCTTGGTTAATCCTTCCCCTAAACTCGCTTCCAAAACGCGGATGGATTGTACGGTTACCAGATGCGCCGTCTCTGGATAGTCTGCTGGCAAGTAATCAATCTGCTCCCAGGGAAGATTTAACCAGTAGTCACGCTCGGCAGGCAAAAGTTTCGTCTTCACTTCCTGTTCCAGTTCGCGTGTCCAGGTAGCACCAGAAGTCTGCTCCGGAAGTAACTCTGGTCGGCGACCTGCTGCTAATGCTTCATAAACATCAAGAATCTCTTCCAACAAAATAAAGAGAGAGATGCCATCGGTAATCAAGTGATGGGCATTAATCCAGAGACGATAATCATCCGCTGCTAATCGGTACGCTACCACCTGAAAAAGCTTGCCGGTCTCCAGCTGAAAATTATTCTGTAATTGATCACACGCTTCGGTCAATGCCTGACTACGTTCTGCACGAGGTAAACTGGTTAAATCAATCTGGAGTGTCGGTGACTCAAGCACCGTTGGCTCGATCTCCTGCACCCAGCTGCCCGGCTCAGCTTGATAAATTTTAGCACGTAAGGCAGGATGATGATTAATCACTCGCAAGACTGCCTGACGCAGCAGTTCAAAATCCAGATCAATCCGATGACGTAATAAAAGATTAGTATTCCAGCGCGAGAGCTGACGACGCCTAGGTGCTTCTGCTAAAAACCAACGCTGCTGCATAAGTAGTGGTTGTTTGCCTGTTTCTGCAGTCACGGCAATCTCTTGGCTCACTTTCAGCATATCATTCTGCGCGATTAACTCTAATTCACTGGCTAAATCTTTTAAAACCGGCTGTTGATAGATTAATTTTAAAGGAATCTGAGTTTTTAAAGTTTGACGCAGTTTATTCAGGACTTGCATTGCCATTAAGGAATGTCCACCTAGCTCAAAGAAGTGATTCTCTATATAAATCGGGCGTCGGAAGAATTCTTCCCAAAGTTTTGCAAGTGTCCTTTCCATTGCACTACTTGGTGCTGTGCCTGCTGCTTCGGTAGTTTGCATGGTTAATTCGAGCTTTTTCAATGCCTTCCGGTCGATCTTCCCATTCACCGAGAGAGGTAACTCAGTGAGACGGTAAAAATAACTGGGAATCATATATTCCGGCAGCAGTTCACGGAGATAATTACGAATTATTGTGGTATCCAGCTTTTGGGTTCCTGCTTCGCTATAATACGCCACTAGTTGCTCTTCATTTAAGGCATCCTTTGCCAGCACTACTGCCACTTGCCAAATCCCCACTAATTTCTCGAGACAAGCTTCGATCTCCCCAAGTTCAATTCGAAACCCACGCAGCTTCACCTGAGAATCATTCCGTCCCAGACACTCCAGACTACCGTCGGGTAAAACTCTTGCCAAGTCACCTGTATTATAAAGACGTTCTCGAAAATCGTCTGCCAACCGAAGGGTAACAAATTTTTCTTTGGTTAACTCTGGTCGGTTTAAATAACCACGTGCTACTCCAGCACCCCCAATCCAGAGTGTTCCGGTTACTCCCAAAGGCACTAATTGCTCATGTTCATCTAGCACAACCAGACAAGTATTATTGATTGGCTTCCCAATCGTAATCTGCTCTGCCTTGGTAATCTGCGCTAATGACGACCAGACCGTGGTCTCGGTTGGACCA
>JBFYZC010000406.1:0-4002 GCA_041309705.1 Bacillota bacterium
TCAAAGAACTAACAAATTTAAAGGTTGATTTTGTGCCAGATATAAACAACTCACCTGGGATTGATGATACTTTTGACTGGTCAGATGAGAAAGATATCTGTGTATATACAAAATATAACCAACTATTTGTTTATGATACCAGAAAGAAATTTAATCGAAAAGTAAAAACCTTAGGTTCTTCAGGTGAGTATGAAGATTATTTTACAGGTGTATTTTGGATAAGTGAGGATTTAGTTTTGTACTCGTATCAAAAAGGTCCAGAATTTCCTGGAAAAATTTCATTATTCGATACTAAAACATTTAATGTAAAGCATCTTTATTCTGCTCCTTATAAGGGAGTAAGTAGTTCTGCAATGATAACTTTAGCGATTGAGAAAATCGTTGATCAAGAAAATGTAATTTTTTCTGAACAACAAGTAATTTGTGATGCAGCACCTCAGCAACTTGCTTTTTATCTGTTAAATCTTAAGAATAAAAAGGTCGTAAAATTATTTGAGATTCAAGATAAGACGCCTATCTGGGATTATAGTAAAAATATTAACAAATTAATTTATTTAAAGAACAATAGCTTAAAAAGTATTGATGTTAAAAAATAAAAGATACTTGGGGAGTGATTACAAATGATTAATTATGATGGTCGCAGATTTACTACCAGTCAAAATACCGCGAATGGAGAAGTTTCGTCAGCAACAATCTTTGAATATCACCAAGATGGTGAGCTTGTGTGGGCGGAATATCGAGGTGGAAGCATTAAACGCGGAAGTTTAATCGCCAAAGTTGATGGTCATGGATGTCTGGAGATGAGATATCAGCATCTTAATCAAGAGAATGAATTAATGACTGGGATCTGTTTTTCAAAACCGGAAGTCTTAGCTGACGGTAGATTAATCTTACATGAAGAATGGCAATGGACATGCAAGGACAATTCTAAAGGGAGTTCAATCTTGGTGGAGATATCGTGAGAGGGTGAATTGATGGCTAGTCAAGCAGTTTTACTAATGGGGAATTCAAGATTATATGAAATTAGTTGACTGGTAGAAAAAATTATCTATCTCATGTCACACATGTTTGATTTTCGTGTCTAAATATATAACGAAATATTATGTGAGGTGAAGTAGATGACAGAAGAGATTAATTTGTTGGTAAAAAAGGCTGTTGCAGGAGATCGGGTGTCGCTTGAAAAAATTATTGTTAGTATAAAAGATCAGATCTATAACCTTTCACTACGAATGCTTTGGCATCCGGCTGATGCAGAGGATGTAACTCAAGAAATATTAATTAAAGTAATCACTAATCTAGCAAAATTTCGTGGGGAGAGTGAATTTTCGACTTGGGCTTTCAGAATTGCAACTAATCATCTGATCAATAGCAAGCAGCGAGGAATGGAACAGCAAGAATTATCATTTGATATTTTTGCAGCAGGAATACGAGAAGGTTTTAGTACCAAAGAGCAAATTTTAGTTTCTGAGGTCGAGCGAGGGATATTGGCAGAAGAACTGAAAACATCATGCACACATGCAATGTTGCTGTGTCTTGAAAGAGAACAAAGAGTAATATACATTTTAAGCTCAATTTTTAGTATTAATAGCTATGAAGGAGCGAAGATATTAAACATCAAACCTGAAGCATATCGAAAAAGATTATCAAGAGTACGAGAGAAAATGCGTAGTTTTATGGAGGATAACTGTGGTTTGGTAAATCCGAAGAAGATGTGTCGTTGTAATCGGCGCGTGGAAGTGGCGATTGAGAATAGAAGAATCAATCCAGAACAATTGATTTTTGCTAATCATGCAAAAATAGATAGAAGCTTTGTGGAAAGATGCAAAGATGAAATGGAAGAATTTGATCAAATATCTGCGGTATTTATCAGTAATCCATATTATTTGACACCGAATAAGATCCTTCAAAATATTAGGAACTTGGTTGGTTCTGATAAATTTAAGTTATTAGCAGCTGAGAATATTCTGGGGGAGGTTGGAACATGTCGAAATTAATTTTATCAATAATTATAGGAATTATAGCTGGGATAATCGATATTGTGCCAATGATTTTTCAGAAGCTCGATCGGTTTTCAATTATATCAGCATTTTTCCACTGGATAATAGTTGCTTTTGTGATTATTCATATTCAATTTGGGATTAATGGGTGGCTGAAAGGGTTGATAATCGCAGAGCTAATGGCGTTGCCGATTGTAATTTTAGTTTTGAAGACTGAGGCGAAATCAGCTGTGCCTATCTTAATCATGTCAGCAATTTTAGGAAGTGTGGTTGGTTTGATTGGTGATAAATAAAAAAAGAGCCGTCTCTTTAGAGAGGCGGTTTTTCATTATAAATTTATGAAATAATCTACTTCGAGGTTTCGGATTGCTGGTGCTGTTTGATTAGTAATTCTAATAATTCAGCGACTTGATTGATCTTCTCCTCGGGAAGTTCTTCGGCAGCGGAAATAATCTTTTGTAAACGTTCTATTTTGGGGTGAGTGCTTGACGAGGAAGAAGTGAGTCCGGTATTTTCTAAATATCCTGCTTTAAACATTAATTCTTCATAAGAAACATTGAGAAATGGGGCGATTTTTTTGAGTGTTTCTGGTTCAATTTGTTGTTTGTTTGCTTCGACTCTGGAAATGGAGGACGAGCTGATACCGACGGCATTGGCAAATTGTAATTGGCTTTTATATCCCGCCGCTTCGCGTAGTTTTGCTAGATGGTTTCCAAATTCGTTATTGTACATCTGGTCTCACTCCAATATACTTTGTTGATGCCATTATATCAAAGATATTGCGCATAATCAATAACTTTATACGCATAAGCAATATATTTTGAGAAATGTAACAAAATATACTTGCAATAAATCTTCAAATGTGATATATTATGCGCATAAGCAAAATAAATTGAACGGTTTGTTTGAAATAATTTGTAATAGAATAAGCTGGAATTTTATTGGTTATAGTGCAGATATTTTTTTTAAAAGTTTTTATGCGTGTGCGCATAAAATGTTTGGGAGGATGAAGATGAATTTTGCTGAGTTGGAAAAATTGTTTTATGAGTATGGAAAGATTCCGCTGCGAATTAAGAAGTTGCGTCAGGAACTGAATGATCTTTTGCAAGAGAATGAGGAAGTTTTAACAACTTTAAAGGCAAGTGTCTTAGAGCGAGGAGCTCGTAGTGGTAAATTATCTGATCCAGTCTTGCAAGCAGTAATCAGAGCAGGGGAGCTTTTTGGGGAACGGATTGAGAAGTTGCGTCAGGAGATTGAATGTTTAAATAAAAAACGGGATTTAATTGATGAATTACTTAAAGGATTGACTCCGACAGAATATCGGATTATCGAGCTCCGCTATTTTCAGGGAGCCCAATGGGTGGCAGTTGCATTGGGGAGTAACTATTCCAGACGGCAGTGTATTAATATCAAAAATGCTGTTTTAACAAGATTGGCGATCTGATGATGATTGCACTCCATTGCACTTAGGCTATGATATAGTTTTAGCATGGCAGAAATGAAATTTAACCAAAAACATTAGAGACACACGGCAGTGTGTCTCAAAAAATATTTAAAAGAGGAGAGAGGTAAATGGCAGAATTACGTGCAGGGACAAAAGTTGCTGGGCATGAGGTCTGGCATAAGGGTAATGATGGTCACACTTCCGGCTTGGATGCAGATACTCTGGATGGGAAACATGCCAGTGAACTGGCAATGGTGGATCATCAACATGATGAAAAATATCTGCAACTTACTGGGGGGATATTAAATGGTTCCTTAAGTACTCCCAATAATACAATGGGGATTAAGTTGGGTGATGATGCACAGATAGGCGATGTAAATGTTGCGAATATGCTGGGTTTGCAAGGTCAGCAGGATTCTAAGCAAGGAGGAGTTATTTTTGGTTCGGAAAAAGATACCAATCTTTATCGCGCTGGAGCAGATCTTTTGAAGACGGATGATACACTGCAAGCGGCAAATTTAAAAGTAGAGACGAATCTGGTCTGGCATGCAGGCAATGATG
>JBFYZC010000407.1:0-3613 GCA_041309705.1 Bacillota bacterium
ATTTTCAGCAGCCTCAATTGAGATTACCGCATCTTCAATCATTCGTTGCGCACGACGCATCACATCTGCAAAAGTACGATCCTGAGCTACTGAATAAAGGTATCTACCATCTACTGTCGGAATTTTAATTAACCCTAATTCTTTAATATCACGGGACAAGGTTGCTTGAGTAACATTTATACCACGATTTTTAAGTGCTTCTCCTAATTCTTCTTGAGTAGTAATTGGTTGCTCTTTAATAATCGCAACAATCATTGCTTGGCGATTAGCTTTCATCTAAAAAAACCTCCGTCAAATTCGCCCTGCTTGAAAACGAGAACGCAGAACTTCAAAGATACCTTGGTGATTAAAATGTAATAATTTGGTATGATAAGGAGCACGAGTTACTTTGATCCAATCTTGCGATTGCAAAGCAATACTTTCCTGTCCATCAGCAGATAACATCACATCCCCGTGACTTGCATTAACTACAATTTTCACTTGAGATTCCGGACGCAAGACTACTGGTCGCGAATACAAAGAATGAGCACAAATTGGTGTCAGTAATAATGCTTCTAAACGCGGATCCAAAATTGGACCACCTGCAGAAAGTGAGTAAGCAGTGGAACCGGTTGCTGTAGCAATAATTAAACCATCTGCTGGTGAAGTAGTGAAATATTCATCATCAATCCAAATCTCAAAGCGAATCAATCTGGCGGAAGCATTTTTCGCCACCACAAAATCATTTAAAGCAACTTGCTGTGACAGAGTAGCTCCATCACGAATCACCTCTGCCATCAACATGGTTCGTGTTTCTAAATGATACTTGCCTTGCAAATACAACTCAAAAGCTTCAGCAACCCGATTACTCTCTACTTTGGTCAAAAAACCCAGTTGACCCAGGTTAATTCCCAGTAAGGGAATCTGAGCTGGATATATTTTACGAGCAGCATTCAACATCGACCCATCACCACCCAATATCAGTGCCAGGTCAAATTGCTCACTTAAAATCTGATTTTCTCGTTGCTTAAATACAGTTTCTTCTGATAATACCTCAAATCCCATCTCACTAAGCAGTGGCTTGATTTTCTCCCCTAACTCAAGCGCTTCTGGTTTTACAGGATTGGGTAGTAACAAAACTCGTTTCAAATTGAATCCACCTACATTTCAAATCCATAATTAAACAAAGATCCACAAGCTAATTTCATTAATATTCCTTATAAATTTTAAAATTCCTGCTGAATCTAAAGTCAAAAACTCCCCGATTTATCAGGGAGTTTTTCAGACTAAGTTATTTCTTTACTAATCAGTAATGTATTGATAGCCTACTGGAAACAACAGATTATTATGATCCAATTTTTCTGCAGTTACCACAATCTCGAGTCGCTCTTGACCACGTAAATTCATTCCTTGCGGCAAAGTTTCCGGAATTACTGTTAAAAGATGTGGTCCTAGTGGTACATTTTCAAAAACAAAACCACCATCATAATCAGTAAATACTTTTCTTGCTCCATCATCAAGCATCATCCCCACTAATTCCATCCCTTTTTCATTCTCATCCAGAAGACCATTCGCATTGCGATCAATAAAGACGCGTCCACTAATTACTCCATTCATCGTTAAACCAAAATCAAGTACAAAATTCTGATTTCGCTTGATCATCAGCAACTGTTCTTCTAATATCGGAGTATAATCAGCATCCAACTTTCGCAAATCAAAGCCAACTTGGTATAAACCAGGCTCCAGATAGTAGAAACCATATTTTCCATTCAAATCAGTTTTTTCACGTCTTCCATTCAATTTCATTTCAATCCCTGGCATCACTTTCTCGTTGGGATCTCTTTTTCCATTACCATTTTGGTCTAAATAGACCACTCCGCTTACAAAAGAAAGATTTTCATCTTCTTCACTATAAGCAAATGCATGGACTTTATTTTTGGCAAAACCAATCGACTGACTTAGTGTAAATGTAAATAAATTCTGTTGACTGTTGCCCCAAGGATCTTCAAAAAGATGCTCTGCTTGTAACTTCATTTGCAGACCATTATCAAACTGATGCATTAGGGAAATTCCGGCTTGATACCCCAAAGTATTCTCATTTGAACCTAATGTTGAATACTCAAGCCAACCCGCCAAACTATTCTTCCGCGTAGTATCATGATATTTCAAATCAGTTCGTGCAGTTAAGTAATTGCCCAAGAGACGATTATTAACCAGACTAATGGTATTCTGCCAATTTGTAGTTGCATTTAGCTCAAATTCACCGATTACCGAAAGTTTCGACTCAAATAATTGTAATTCTTCATTACTCGATTCATTTTGCAACTCAACTGTTCCCAGTCCAGTTAATGAATTTCTGCCCATTAACTTTTTAAGTTGCGCCTCAGCAACCACCTCTGTTCCAGCTGCTTGATTTTTCACCCACGTTTTCGTACTCTCCAAATTCAAACCAAACCATAAAGAATGTGAAATGGTATATAAAGTCTCATTATACCATCCTAGAGTGTCTATTGTAGTAAGTGGTTCACCATTAACCAGATAAAAATCTGAATTTTGATAACTCAACAAGTTTTTAAAAAGATTTCCTCGCTTACGTCGCTGCCATTCTCCTGATATAACCTTAGTATCTTCATGAAGTCTCAGTCCCAACTCTTCTGAATCAAATAACAGATCTTTTTGCATAAAAGTACCAGTTATTGAATTGCGAATTTCTTTACCCCAGGCATAACCCAATTTACCAGTTCCTTGATGCAATTCAAAGAAATCCATTCCTGCTAAAGAAGTATTGATCTCGCCTGAGATTGCCGTTGACCAATTTCGTCCAAGATTGAACTCCGAGAACAAAGTATATCCTTCTCCACCATCAACACGAACATTCTCTGCAACTTCTAACGGAACATAAAATTTACTCATTTCAATATAACCATTCGAAAATGATTCTAATAAACCAGCTCTCCAGCCTTGAGTGACATTTGCTGCCGTACCTCCTGCCAGCCAATCACCAAAACCACTTAAACCTTCAGTAAGTTTTACTGCTCCACCCATACTTACTCCATACTGTGCCGTTTGGTTTTCCGGAATCAAACGCACTGCTTCAGTATTTAAAGTAAAGCGATCACTTAAACCCCATTGAGTTCGTATCCCCAAAAGTTCTCCATCCCATAAAGAATCATCAATCTCTCGATATTCACCATATGTCAATAAATATTCCGAACTGTCTCGCTTAAGAATCCTTGAGTTAGCATTAACTCGCTTCACAATTACTTCTTGCCCATCTTGATTCTCTAAGACAATTTTTATTAGATTAATTCTTTTCGAAATTAATGGTACCGATTCGAAACGATACGTCTTTTCCCCTTCCGCTATCACTTGTTCATCAAGTTGCAGTCCATTAACGAATAAACTCACCTTATCCCCAGCACGGGCTGAACCTTCTACTGTTGTTGTAATTAAAAGTTCTGTTTGACCTTGATGCTCAGGATACATGTACAGAAAGCCGCGCATCTCTAGAGATCCAGCTGTTCTTTCCAAGTTAATATTAGTATCTCCCAAAATAATTAGGTGATTTTTTTCATTATAAAGAGCACGAATCAAAGAAAGCTCAGTCTTCGTCGCCTCGGTTAACAGATCTTTT
>JBFYZC010000408.1:0-11324 GCA_041309705.1 Bacillota bacterium
TTTAAACCAATTATTGAAAAGCTCTTGCAAAAAGGATTGAATTTTGCTCCAATACTACCAACATAAATAAAAGAATTATTAAAAAATTATAGAAAATTTGTTAAAAAATGCAAATCACTCATCTTTTAAAGCCTCCTTTCTGTTAAAAAAATGAAAGGATGGCTTTTTTGTATATTTATGTATATTATATAATTGTTAAATTTTACAAATAAAAATATAATAAAAGAGCCAAATGCAAAATAAAGTGCAGCTATCTAAGGGCGTATTTAATATAACCCCTTTTAGAATAGATTTGACAATTGTATATTTATATATTATTATATTAATACAAATATTATTAACTACATTAACAATATTAACAACATTAACAATATTAATAAAATTAAAATGGTAAAGGGTTGAAAAAATGAATAATATTTTATCTTTATTCCGAGTCAAACATTGGATTAAGAATATTATTATTCTGATCCCAGTTTGTTTTATTTCAAGTAATGAATGGAAAGGAGTGGAGCTGCTTCATTTATTATATGTGTTTGTCTCTTTCTGTATCACAGCTTCAATTGTATATATTATTAATGATCTGGTTGATCGTGAATCTGATCGGCTACATCCTAAAAAGAGAGAACGACCATTGGCAAGTGGTAAAATTCAAGTTTATCAGGCATATTTACTTTTAGGAGCTTTAATTGTTTTGTTAGGATTTTTTTGGTGGATAACTAAATATTTTAATTATTATTGTGTAATTTATCTTCTTTTGAATTTAGGATACTCTTTCTGGCTGAAACAGATCCCGATTCTTGATTTAATGATGATCTCTGTATGTTATATTTTAAGGTTTTTGGCAGGAATTTCTGCTTTACAAGTGAGTTTTTCTTTTTGGATTTTAATTGCGATCTCATTTATTACTTTAAGTATTATTACAGCAAAACGACGTCATGAAATTGTAAAAATAGGCAATCAAACAGCACATCGCAAAGTTTTAAAACACTATAACCTTGAATTTTTAAACTATATTATTCTGATCTCGACAATTCTTGCGATAAATTCATATATTCTCTATATTTATGAGCAGATTAATCAAGATAAATTTAATCTGGCGGTGTTGAGTTCAATTCCAGTGATCTTATTTGGTGTTTTTAAGTATCTGTTTAATGTATTTATTGAGAATCAGGGTGGTGATCCAGTTGAAGAAATTCTTAAAGATAAGGCGTTGCTTTTAGTATCAATTATTTTCGTGATACTCTCTTTGGGTGCGGGTAATCAAGGTGAGAATGTCTGGAAAATGATTAGCCAATTATTGTAAGCCATTTAATAATTAGTCTGAGGTGGAATGATGAAAAAGAAAGTTTTAATTACTGGTAGTAATGGTGTATTAGGGAGAAATCTGGTAGAGTATCTGAGTAATAATTATGGTGATCTCTTTGAATTAATTCTTTTTGATCTGGTACACCATCAGGATTTTTTAACTAAATATAAAACTTTTACTGGAGATCTGCGTAACCCAAATCTTTTAAAGCAAGCGGTTAAAGAGGTGGAGATCGTAATTCATGCAGCAGCAGCATCACCCTCATACTCAGATGAGGAAGTTTATGAGATTATTATCAACGGAAGTAAGAATCTTTTTGAAGCTGCTTTTAATCATGGCGAGGTCTCGCGTTTGATCTATCTTTCTTCAACTTCGGTTTATGGAGTTCCTAAGCAGGTTCCGGTTTGTGAAACCGATTCGGTAATGCCTTATGATGCGTATAACAAAAGTAAGATTGTGGTTGAAAAATTATGTAGCGACTGGCGTAGTAGAGGTAAATGTATCACAGTACTACGTCCACGAACTTTTATTGGACCAGGCAGACTGGGAACCTTTGGAATTCTCTATGAATGGGCAAGTGAAGGGCACCATTTTCCAATGCTTGGGGCAGGCAAGAATCTCTATCAGCTTTTGGATGTGGAAGATCTCTGTCAAGCAATCTATTTAGCAATGGTGGGTAGGTCAGAGCAGGTGAATGATCTCTTTAATATTGGCGCGGCAGAGTTTGGCAGGATTAAGGATGATTATCAAGCGGTGCTGGATGCTGCAGGTTTTAATAAAAAAATTATTTCTCTTCCAGCCAAACCAATGTTTCTTGTTTTGAATCTGCTAGAAAAACTTAAGCTTTCCCCGTTTTATAAGCGACTTTATCTGAAGTTGAATCGGGATTATTACGTTTCACTTGAGAAAGCTAAAGCAAAACTGGGTTATGCACCACGCTATTCTAATCAGGAAGCATTACTGAGAAATTATCACTGGTATCTAGAAGAGAAAGAACGTCTGACTAAAACAACCGGCGCAGGTAATAATGCCACTTGGAACCAGGGGATCTTACGTTTCGGCAAGTTGTTTTTTTGAAAAAAATCAAATAAAGGAGTAAGTCATGTTTGCTTTAGAAAAGAAGAAAAATCAATTATTGACCGTGGCGGATGCTAAAGAGTTAACCACCGAGGAGACACTAACCTTATTTAAGCGACATATCAATCCGCACCTGGGAAAGATGTTCGAGATGCTTGGTTTTGCACGTTCCAAGCCAGTGCGTGCCTCTGGTACCAAGCTCTATCTGGAGGATGGGACGGAGATTCTTGATCTCTCAGGTCATCTGGGGGTAATGAATATTGGACATAATCATCCCCGAGTTTTGCAGGCAAGACGAGAGTGGGCTGAGCAGGAACAGTTGGAATTTTGGAAGTTTCATCCCTCACCATACCATGCTGCTTTGGCGCAGAATCTGGCGCAGATCTTTCCGGAAGATTTGGAAGTGGTTTTTTTCTGTAATAGTGGTGCGGAGGCTAATGAAGGCGCATTGAAGATGGCAGAGAAGTACGTCGGGAGCGAACGTGATCTGATTGTCTATACAGATATTTCTTTTCATGGCAAGACTCATGCAACGTTATCCGTTTCAGGTTCGGAGAGTCATCAGAATAAATATTTTAAACTCTTACCAGGCTGTCTGAAAATCCCCTATGGTGATGTTGCAGCTTTTGAACGGGTAATCAAGGAATATCTGGTTAAAGGGAAGTCGCGTGTTGGCATCTTTATTGTGGAAGCGATTCGTACCGAAGGAGTAGTGATTCCACCAGCAGGGTATTTTGAAAAGATCCGTAAACTCTGTGACCAGTATGAAGTTGTCTTAATCATAGATGAGGTTTACTCTGGTTTTGGACGTACTGGCAAGATGTTTGCCTTTGAACACCATCAGATTGCTCCGGACATCTGTAGTTTCTCCAAGGCTTTTGGGGGAGGAAAAGGAACTTTTGCTGCCTTTATTGCGAGGAAGCGAATCTTTCAGAAAGCCTATGGCAAACTTAGTGAAGCAACGCTGCATTCTTCAACTTACAATGGGTATGGAGAAGAAGTGATCTCGGCGATTGAAGCAATTAATATTCTGTATGAGGAACATCTAATTGAGAACTCGGCAGAACTAGGAAGATATTTTCTCCAGCGGCTCAAAGAGTTACAAGCCAAACACCCAATTATTCAGTATGTCAATGGTCTTGGTCTGCTTTTATGTATTCGCTTTGAGAATGCCGCTTACAAAGTAGCCAAGAAACTTCCAGGAGTCCCAGAAGAACTTTTTGCGAAATTGACCACCGGGGGCATCATTACTGAGTTGTATGAGAAACATCACATCTTGATTCAGACCCCACCCCATGATTCGAACCAGTTATTAATCTCGCCTTCACTAGTGATCACTAGGGAAGAGATTGATTATTTCATTACTGCTTTGGATGAAGTTTTAAAACTAAATCTGATCGAGATTGCGACTAAGTATCTGAAACGATATTTGAGTTAAGGAAGAGATGATGAAAGAGAAGCAACTTTGGAAGCTAGTTTTAAGGATAATTTTACTACTCGGGTTACTTTTGGTAGCCTTTCATGTGAGCCTCGTAGGGCAGCTGGCGATCTGTAATTTTACTGGTAGTATTCCGACTTTTATTTTTGTATTAATTCCAATTTTCTGGTTGGGCTTTGAATTGTTTCAAAAAGAACGTAAGCTTTGCTGGAGTATCGGAGCATCTTTGGCTTTATTATTAGGTATAACGCAGAGTGATCTTAATTTATTACCACCCCCAAAAACGGTGATTACCACCAATAGTAGTCAAGAACTGAAAATTTTCAATTGGAATACCAACTGTTGGGATCAGCATAAAAACAAAGACCAGTTTTATCGGTATTTAAAAAAGCAGCAGGCAGATGTCTATCTTTTGCAGGAATATCTTTATGGTTCACTTGATTGGAGTGATCCGAAGAATCAGATTTCAGCAGCCGAAATCAGACGGCAGAAATTCTTTCGCATCTGTTCTGTCGTGCCAGGTTTTCCAATTCATTATCAGTGGATTGATGATACCCAAAGACTGAAAACGGAGTTTCCTGGCTACTATTTGGCGACCAATCAGCAGTTTGTAATTATTTCACGTTTTCCAATTATTAGCTCTCAGGCTGATTATTCTGAGCAGTACGCGGTAACCGATCTCAAGATTCGTGGAAGAACAGTACGGTTTTTTAATGTGCATCTCTTATTACATATTGAACCAGAGAATCCATTAAAACCATATTTTTATGAAGCGTTACGCCGTCGCTTTCTCGCCCGTAAATTAGCTTTGAAAAATTTACAGCGCGATCTGCAAAACACCAAACATGATTATCTGATTGCTGGTGATTTTAACTCCAGTAAAGCAATGGGAGTAATGGGAGAATTATTCAAGCAGCATCAAGATGCCGCGAGTTATTCGCGTGAGCTGCTGCCTTTGACTTTTCAGTTTGCCGGTTTGAAACTATGGCGGTTTGATTATGTTTTACTGCCTAAAAAAGGTAATTTGCAAGTAAAATCATTTCGGAATTTAAAGCATAATGGCTTGTCAGATCATGATCCACAATGGTTAGAGTTGTGGTTGCAAGATGAGCAAGCAGAAGAACGAAGGTGAGCAGATGGCTAAAATAAGCGTGATTATCCCGGTATATAATACCGCACAGTATTTGACGCAATGTCTGGAGAGTGTATTAGCCCAAACTTTTACTGATTTTGAGGTAATTGCAGTAGATGATGGTTCGCAAGATAATTCGTGGGAGATCTTAAAAAAATTTAGCGGACGAGATGCACGCTTGAAGATTTATCGCAATGAGCAAAATCGTGGGGTTAGCTATACTTTGAATCGGGCAATCAGCTATTGTACCACTCCCATCATTGCCCGAATGGACTCTGATGATCTGATGGTACGGGAGCGAATTGCTAAACAATATCATTATCTGCAACAACATCCAGAGTGTATTGCTTTAGGGGGACAGGTAAGCTATATCAACAACTCAGAAGAGATTGTCGGAAGCAGTTGTTTCCCTTTGACAGATGTAAAAATCAAAGCAAATTTCTTCTCGTTTCAGGCGATTGCTGATCCCACCGTCATCTTTAATCTGCAGAATCTGTCGCGGGAGTTATTCTACTTTGATGAAAATTTAGTGGTGGCAGAGGGACTGGATCTCTACTTTCGCCTTTTTAAAGCTGGTAGTTTTGCAAATCTTCCTGATACGCTAGTACTCTTTCGACAGCGTGAAGGTTCTTTAACTAAAGATCTCCGTCGTACTTTTAGAGCGATTACTGCGGTACGTACCAGAGCAATCAAGGAATATGGCATCGTAGCCCCTTGGAGCGCTCGCGGGATTAATCTGCTACAGCAAATGATTACTTCATGTCTACCATTTGATTTGGTAGTCAAGTTACATGACCTTTATAAGAAGACCTTGGTTAAAATTTAGTGAGCGAGAGTGATCGTGATGCGACGTTTGCCTTTGGTATCAGTCATCATTCCTTCATATAATAGTGAGGCATTTATTACGCAATGTCTGGAGCGAATTTTAGAGCAAACTTATCCACGGGAACGCTATGAAGTACTGGTAGTGGATAATGCTGCGACAGATCATTCGGCAGAAATTATTAAGAGTTTTCCAGTAAAATATTTATACGAAGCGCAGCCCGGACCTGCTGCAGCGCGTAATGCCGGGATTAGAGCAGCTAAGGGTGATTATCTGCTCTTCATTGATGCGGATTGTCTGGCAGAGCAAGCGTTGATTGAAGAGCATGTTCAGACACATCTTTTAATGCAAAAAACTGAGCCGTTAGTGAAAGCAGTAGGGGGTGGGATTGATGGAATTAATCGTAATTATTGGGCATGGTGTGATCATTTCTGCTCGTGGTATCTGAATCATCCTAAATTACCCCCGCGTTTTGAAGCGCGTCATCTCCCCACCGCCAATCTAAGTATTGAGAAGAGTATTCTTGAAGTGACGGGGCTTTTTGATGAAAAGATGCGTTTTGGCGAGGATTCTGTTTTTTGTAAAGAGTTACGGGAGCATGGGTACAAGCTTTATTTTCAACCTCAGGCAAGACTGGCGCATCTTAATCGTACGTCATTTCGATATTTTATGGCACATGCCAGAGAATGGGCACGAATTGGTGCACATACACCACAGGAGACAATCGGGAAGCAACCACGTCAAATCAAGAATCCATGGTTAGCACTACTCTATAGTGGTTATTATTTTGCGTATCGTTTTGGTGAGTTAGCTTATTCTTGGCTTTTGAGTGGGGAGTGGCGCTTCTTACTTTGTCTGCCGGGAATTATTCTTAATAAACTTTATTTTGGTTTTTCTATGTTGAAGTCACGTTTGGTAGAAAGCAAAGCGGAAATAAGGGGGCATGGCTAATGGAGGAGCAAGTCTTAGTCTCGGTAATCATTCCTAATTATAATAGTGCGAAGACGATTCGCTTGTGTTTGGAGGGGATTTACCAACAGGATTACTCTAATTTTGAGGTGATTGTGGTAGATGATTGTAGTACTGATAAATCAGTCAAGATAATTCAAGAGTTCCCATGTAAGCTGTATCATAATTTGAGAAATTCCAAAGTATCTGTTACCCGTAATCATGGTGCCAGTAAAGCTCGTGGCGAGATTTTCTTCTTTGTTGATTCTGACGTGGTACTGTTACCTGATGCGATCACCAATCTGGTCAGAGAATTTCAAGCGGATGCAACAATTGGCTGTGTCTGTGGGATGTATGATAAGACACCATTAATTCGTGATAGTATCTTTGAAGATTACCGTACTTTACAAAATCATTACTGGCAGATTAGTTCCGAGGGGTTTGTGACTCCGGGTAATTTTGCGCTGGGAGCGATTAAGAGAGAGGTTTTTTATGAGATTGGTGAGTTTAATACTAAACTGACTCAATCTGAAGAGGTTGAATATGGGCATCGGCTGAATCAGAAGTATAAACTCTTATATACCTCCAAAGTAATTGGGAAGCATGATCATGATGACAAACTCTCAGTAATCATGAGCAAGCTTGCCGAACGAGCGCGACAAAGAGTGCCTTTGTATCTGAAACGACGCAAATTTATGAAGGGTTTTGAGACTGGGAGTAGAGCATTTGGGCTGTTATTTGCTTTTTTAACAGTACCAGCTTTGGTTTTGGTGTTTTTGAGTCCGATTTTTTTAATAATTCCATTCGGATTTTTATTGGCTTTTTTGTTAACTGATCTGAAGCAGTATCTGTTTGTTTTAAAGGAAAAAGGAATCGGCTTTACACTCTTCTTTATTGGAGTGCATTATCTGGTCTCGGTCAATGCTGCTTTTGGTTTGGTGCGCGGAATTTTCGACTGGATCTTTAAGAAGAGTTTTCGTGAGAACTATCAGTCCTTGTGAGCAGGTGTGAGGAATGGAAAAGTTAAGGATTGCCATATTGAGCGTTGAATTTACCCCATATATTAATGGTGGTCTAGGTCGCTATCTGGAACAATATACCCAATATTTACTCGCCAAGGGGCATCAATTGGAGATCTTTACCTTTAATCCGGGTGATCTGCCTGAAAGAGAAATTAGCGAGGGACTGAAGGTTCATCGACCTTTCAAAGAAGGTGGTAAGATCTTCAGTTATAATTTAGTCACTTATCAGCTTTTGCAAAAAATGAATAAAGAGCAAGAGTTAAAATTTGATCTGATTAGTGTTCATGATTGGATGAGTTGTCCGGCGGCAATTATGGTGGCTTTGAGATTTAAAATCCCAGTGGTTTTTCATGTACATAATACTGAGTACTCGATGTGCTCCTGGGGGCAGCAGAAGATGCTTTTCAAACTGATTGCAGTCTGTGAAAGGTTAATGGCAGGTCTGGCGCGACAGATTATCGTGCCCAGTGCCAAGTTGCAGGAACTCTTGTTGGAACATGGTTGGAATCAAACCAAAATTAGAGTAATTCACCATGGCTTTACTGATAATGGGGCAGATTTATCTGTATCAGAAGTGACCAAGTTAAGCAGCAGTCTGCGTGAGCAGATGGGGATTTCAGCTCGGACGAAAGTACTGTTGTTTGTAGGGAGATTGGTCTATGCCAAAGGAATCTTTCAATTGATTACTACTATGCGAGAGGTAGCTAGGGTTTATCCGGATAGTAAATTGCTAGTGGTGGGTCAAGGTGAACCAGAAACAGTGCAGCAACTGCGTGAGTTGATTGACCAATTAGGACTGAAGGAGCAGATTCAGCTTGATAACCAGTTTCTCTCTCAAGCACAGGTAATGAAGTATTATCTACTGGCAGATCTCTGTGTTTTCCCTTCGCTCTATGAACCCTTTGGGTTGGTGGCGTTGGAGGCAATGGCGTTTGCTAAACCAGTGATTTTGGGAGCTGGTTTTGCGGAAATCTTTGGTGGTACTCCGGAAAGGAAGACTGCTTTATTGATAAAGAGTGCAGCGCCGTCAGAGCTTGCTGCAGGAATTCTTAGTTTGCTGCAAAATTCTGAGCAAGCAAACGAGATGGGACGAGCTGCACAAAGCTTTGTCAAACAGAATTTCACCTGGGAAAAGACTTTTCAGACAACCTTAGCAGTTTATGAGCGAGCAGTAATGGTTGAAAAGGAGATGAAGCCTTGCAACTGCCAAAAGTATCAGTGATTATTCCTGTCTATAATGGGGCTCGAATAATTGAAGGCTGTTTAAAATGTTTGCTTGCGCAGCAGTATCCATGCGAGTTACTGGAGATTTTGGTTGTCGATAATAACTCGACCGATCAGACAGCAGCGATAGTAAAATCTTTTGGACTAACATGTTTGGTGGCGGAGATCCAAGGTCCCAGTGCCGCGCGTAATCTGGGCATGAAAGTGGCGACCGGGGAGATGCTACTCTTGATTGATGCCGATTGTCTCGCAGCACCGGATTTAGTACTTTGCCATGTCTTGAAACACCTATATTTTGCTGAGGTAGCTCCAGAGGTGAAGTTGATTGCTGGTGGAATCAGCGGGGACAATACTAATTTCTGGGCGGTCTGTGATGATCTGACCTCCTGGGCGGCGAATCATCCCTGTTTGCCAGAGAAGTTTGTTAGCACCCATCCCACTGCTAATTTGAGTCTGCGTCGGGAATTAGTTAGCGCAGGATACTTTTTTGATGAAGCACTCCGCTCTGGTGAGGATTATGATTTCTGTACTCAATTGGTACGGGCGGGCTATCGGATTTTTTTTGAACCACGCGCAGTTGTAGCACATATTAATCGAACTACCTTTCAGGCACTAATGAAACACACCCAAGAATGGACGAGATCAGAGTATCGATTGCGTGAGAAAGGAACGACTGGTTTTAAAGAACATCATCTGCTGGTCTGGTATTTGAAATATGCGGCAATCTATCTGATCTTAGTCGCTCAGAATCTACGTGATCTCTGGCGTGCTAGGCGGTTTCATGGGTTCTTCTTTTTACCCTGGATTATGCTGAATAAACTCTGTTTGTGCTGGTATCTCCTTCAGGCAGATCTGGAGTTTTCGCGAGTTCAAGCGAGACGACGTGCTTCAAAAGGTGAATCTGCAAAAAAAGTGAGGCAGGAAAGATGTTTGAGAAAGTCTTAACCTCTTTTTATCAATGGTGCTATCAAAAACCACGTTTAGCTAATTGGCTGGAAGCAGCATCACAAAAAATTGGCGGGATAACGATTATCCCTGATATTAAAGGTTTTTTGAAAAATCTGCTGCGACTGCTCTTCTTTAATCGTCTGGCTTCAGTCTTTGCGGTTGTGATTGGGGTAATTAGCGCACGAATCCTGGGACCGGCAGAGTTTGGGAGAATTGGTCTGGTGGGTAACCTGACCAGTTTTTTATTTATCCCAATCTTAATGGGAGTCAATAACTCAATGTATAAATTTCTACCCGAGAGTAGTGAAGTCGAGCGAGAACGCCTGATCTACCATGCTTTGCTGGGGAATTTTGCGACCACACTCTTTTTTGGGGGAATCTTTCTTGCTTTAACTGGAAGCGTCACCAGAGTCTTTCATCTGGCAAGCGAGATCTGGCTGATGGGTCTGGGGTTTACGGTGATGATCACCTCTTCAAACTTGGTGGAATCATTTTTACGTGGGCAGAAAGAATATCAGAGCATTGCTTGGCTGAAGTTTTTTACCACCGGAATCTTTTGTCTCTTGATTCTGCTGCTTTTTTTTGGTTCAACAAACTTTAAAGCTAATTTTATTACTTTTTATCTCTGTCAGATTATCTCATTAGTCTGCTTTAATATATTAGCCTTTGTCAAAGCGCGGGTCGGTTTGCGTCGGATTAAATTTTCCTGGCAGACGCTGAAACAGATATATAGTCTGGGTATGATTGTGATGGTCAATATGTTTTTGACCGCAGTCTTAATCTCCAGTGATCTTTTTATTGTAAACTATTTCTATCCAGGACGCGAGGTGGGGATCTATAATGTCTACCAGAGTTTTGGAAAGAATCTTTTTGGAGTACTCTTTTTTGAAGTCTTTGCGGTGGTCTTTTTACCGACAATTGCCAATCTGGATAAGCGAGTTTTGTATCAGAAGATTAACCGATATCTTTATTGGTTTTTTCCAGGGGTAGTTTGTGGTACAGGACTAATGATTCTCTTGATGATCTGGCTTTTTGGTAGAGAGTATCCGCTTAACTGGAATTATCTTTTGCTGGTTGCTTTTAGTATTGGTTTTTATTTTATCTTTCAGCTTTATAATTGTATCTTTTCAATGGAGGGCACTGCAGGCGCGCGTCTCTGTCTGATTCCTTTGGGAGTCACCATCCCGGTTGCCTTAATCCTGCAAGTAATACTGACGCAAGTCTGGGGGATCGGTGGAATGATGCTGGCAGTTTTGTTATCCAATCTGCTGCTGGTGCTCTGCTTTAAAGTGTTGCTTTATTATCGCTATCGAAAGATTAAAGTGAATTAAGGTTAATTTTTTCTAAATAATTACCAAAAAACGTCAATATATGTTGAATTTTTCCAATTAAGATGAGATAATAGA
>JBFYZC010000409.1:0-5483 GCA_041309705.1 Bacillota bacterium
CGCTTTTCGATTGCCTTCAGGATTTCGTTAGCAATCAATTGTCCCCCAGTCGTCATCTGAGCAAGCTCAGTCGCATTGAAATTATATGTTTGTGGAGTAATATCTTCAAAAACAAAATTTGCTGGCAATTTATATGTACCTGTTAAACTTTCAAGTGCTGATTTACCATATTTTTTATAAAAGATATAATTAGCACCAGATCTTTGTGCGTCAGTTACAGTTTCTACCTTTGGAGTTGGATTGTCACTTTCCCTAACCATGTCATCTTGTCTTGCTTTGGTAGTATCACCATAAATTATACCGACCAGAGTGATTCGTGAATCTTTGCTAGCATTATCAAGTGCAGCTAAACTACCTGCTAGTAAAGCACCATTATCATCTGGATCGGGATGTCCATCATGTGAGAGAATGACACGATAACTGGCTTCACCAGAAACTGGAGGTAAACTGGTAATTGGAGTTGGAGTTTCTCCGGGAGATGGACTAGTCTGAGTATCTGGACCAGTACCGCAGCCAACAATTATGCCCGCCCCAACTAACAAAATTAATAATGAATACAAAATTCTTTTCATTGAGAACGCCCTCCTTTTTTATTAAAAATATCTGAATAAATTATAACTTATTTGTAAAATATTTGCAAGTATTTTGCAAATATTATTTATTTTTTGCGGTTTAACTTTTATCTCAAATAATATAGGTTTTTACAAAATAAAAATTATACTTCAAATTTATAAAATAATAAAACTATAAAAGCAAGTCAAATAATTTTTGTGGCATAATCACAAAATGAACATTTACAAACATCGATTACTATGGTACCATTTATTTATATATTTTTTATTAATAGGGGATTTTTTTATGAATCGAAATGAAATCGTTAATATTTTACAAAATACTCTCTCCACATCACGTTTTGAACATTGTTTACGAGTTGAAGCGACTGCTCTAAAACTAGCCGCGCATTTCGAGGTAAATCCTGCACAAGCAAGCTCTGCCGCCTTACTGCATGACTATTGTCGTGAATATCCCGGCGAGAAGCTCTTGCAAGTCGCGTCCAAGTTTGATATAGTAATAGACGAGCTTACAACTTTTGAACCTTTACTCTTACATGGAATTTTAGCTGCCAAACTGGCTGAAAACGAATTGGGAATTATTGACCCTCAAATATTAGAAGCAATCGCTTTTCATATTACTGGTGGAGCAGGTCTTTCGCGTCTAGCACAATTAATCTTCATTTGTGATCTGATTGAACCAGGTCGTACCTTCCCAGCTGCTCGAGAGTTACGTGAGCTTGCTTTGCAGCTTACTTGTGACCAATTATTACTTCGCGTTTATAATCAGACCATCAGCCATGTTCTGTCACAAGGCTACTTACTTCATCCAGCTAGTTTAGCAGGGCGGAATGAATTAATTGCGAAAGGTGTTCGATAATCTGTATGGAAAAAAAATTAGAACTAATTAAAGAAGCAATTTTAGAGAAGAAAGCATTAAAACCATTACTCCTAGATTTAAACAAAATCTCGCCGGTGACTGATTATTTCCTGATCTGCTCTGGTCAAAGCCCAGTGCAAGCAAGAGCAATTGCGGATAATATAGTCGATCAATTACTTGAAAAGGCTAACCTTAAACCATATACTCAAGAAGGATACAAAGATGGTCGTTGGATTTTATTGGACTTTGGTGATGTGGTAGTACACGTAATGCACCAGACGGAACGAGATTTTTATAATCTGGAAACCCTCTGGCATGATGCTAATATTTCTGAATTTTAAAAAATTAAGCAATGATAAGGAATAGTAGGTCTTAACCAAAAATTAAGAGAGCTGGTGGTTGGTGCAAACCAGTTATATACTTTACAATGGAAAGTATAAAGGTTAATTCTGAACTCACCCTTGGAGCTTAACCTTCCCTTCAGGTGATGAAGATTAATGAGGATTAGAAGTTTCTCTAATCAAACAGGGTGGTACCGCGAGCAAATCGCCCCTGGCAAATTGCCAGGGGTCGATATTTTTTTTAGGAGGTTTTTTGATGAGTAAGATTGAGAAATATCATCCCCAGGAACTAGAAGCACACTGGCAGCAGAAATGGGAAGCTGATGGTTTATATCATTCTGATATTAATCCTGACAAACCCAAGCATTATGCAGTAACGATGCTGCCATACCCCAGTGGTGATCTGCATATCGGACATTGGTATGCTTTTACCCCTTCAGATGCTCATGCTCGTTTTAAAAGAATGCAGGGCTATAATGTCATGTTTCCAATGGGTTTTGATGCTTTTGGTTTACCAGCAGAAAATGCGGCAATCAAACGTAAAATTCATCCGCAATCCTGGACGCTCTCTAATATTGAAAAGATGCGTGGACAACTCAAATCAATGGGGGCATCCTTTGACTGGCGCCGCGAGATCATCTCCTGTTTGCCAGGTTATTACCGCTGGACACAATGGTTTTTCTTGAAAATGTATGAAAAGGGGATTGCCTACAAAAAATTCTCTCCGGTTGATTTCTGTCCCGAATGTAATACCACTCTGGCACGGGAACAAGTCTGGGGCGAAGACCGCCACTGTGAACGCTGCAATACTCCGGTCATTAAAAAAGAACTAAACCAATGGTTCTTCAAGATTACCGATTACGCCGAAGAACTACTCGATTTCACCAAAATCGACTGGCCCGAACGAGTGATTACCATGCAGCAGAATTGGATCGGAAGAAGTGAAGGGGCTGAGGTAATCTTTCATACTGAGCAAGGGGAGGAGTTAAAGATCTTTACTACTCGCCCTGATACTTTGTGGGGCGTGAGTTTTATGGTACTTGCCCCAGAGCATCCATTGGTCACGAAAATTACCACTCCGGAATACCAAGCTGCGGTAAATGAATATATCTTGCAAGCCTCGCGTCAAACCGAGATTGAGCGTCTGGCAACTACCAAAGAAAAAACTGGTGTTTTCACTGGCGCTTATGCGATCAACCCCGTCAATCAAGAAAAAGTTCCCATCTGGATTGCTGACTATGTGATGATGGGTTATGGCACTGGGGCAATTATGGCAGTACCAGCACACGACGAACGCGACTTTGATTTTGCAGTTAAATTTAAGCTGCCAATTAAAAGAGTAATCGCGCCTAGTGAGACAGTTGCTAATGAACCACTTACCGCAGCCTATACTGAGGTCGAAACCGGGGTCATGGTAAACTCTGGATCATTTACTGGTACTCCTGCTCAAACAGCCAAAATCGAAGTGACTAAGTGGCTTGCTGAACAGAAAATCGGTCAAAAATTTATTAACTACCGACTCCGCGACTGGTTAGTCAGCCGTCAACGTTACTGGGGTGCACCTATTCCAATTCTTTATTGCGAAAAATGTGGTACTGTACCTGTACCTTATGAAGATCTCCCGGTTTTGCTGCCGGAAAATGCTGAATTTCTACCCACCGGTGAGTCACCACTCAAACATCACGAAGGCTTCCGCAAGACTACCTGTCCGAAATGCGGCGGGGTAGCAGAACGCGAGACTGATACCATGGATACTTTCATGTGTTCATCCTGGTATCAATATGGTTATCTCAGCCCTAATTATCAGGGAGAGACGCCTTTTGATTTTCAAGAAGCTGCCTACTGGCTACCGGTGGACACCTATACTGGTGGAGTAGAACATGCTTGTATGCATCTGATCTACACACGTTTCTTTACCAAAGTCATGCGTGATCTGGGGCTGGTTAATTTCGATGAACCAATGCTCAAGCTGCGCAATCAAGGGATCATCCTGGGTGAAGATAGCGAGAAGATGAGTAAATCACGTGGTAATGTAGTTGCTCCAGATCCATTGGTCGAACGTTATGGGGCGGATGCAGTGCGTACCTACTTGATGTTTGGCTGGCGTTGGGAACAGGGGGGACCATGGGATAGTCGCGGCGTAGAAGGAATGTACCGCTTTATGAATCGCGTCTGGGAACTAACCCTGCAAGCAGTTGCACCAGCAAGTTCACCCGAAAATGAAAAACTACTGCGTCGTAAAACCCATCAGACCATTGCGAAAACAACCAGCGAGATTGAAACCTTCTCTTTCAACACCTATCTCGCATCTTTAATGGAATACTCTAATCTGATGATTAAACTGAAAAACGAACTTTATGGTAGCGAAGCCTGGCAAGAGGCAGTACGCACTTTGCTCTTACTACTTGCCCCGGTAGCACCACATTTAACTGAAGCAGCCTGGGAGAAACTTGGCTTTGGCTATTCGATTCACCAACAAGCCTGGCCTCTCTCAAATCCAGAACTTGCCGCTGAGGAAGCAGTCGAGATCGTCCTGCAGATCAATGGCAAGATTCGCGAAAAATTAGTTGTCCCAGTTGGTAGTAATGAAGCAGAGTTAAAAGAGATTGCGCTAAATAATCCCGCGATTCAAGCATTACTGGAAGGCAAACCAGTCCGCAAAGTAATCGCCGTGCCCGGACGTCTGGTAAATATTGTTATATAAGTTTTAAAACCATCCTTACCAAAAGGGTGGTTTTTCTCGTTTCTCAAAGTGGTGGCTCTGGGCACATCTATCAAGCTGGAATCCCTGAAAAAATTTTCCCAAATTAGCTTATATCTCTTAAAAAAGTTAGCCCGGGGTAATCTCGGGCAATTTTGTTTGCATAAATCCCCAGTTAGGAGGAGAATTTATACTTAGTGACGTCACGGAAGAAAACTGGGGAGAAACATCATGAAAAAAGTCAATCTTGGGAAATTTATTATTTTTGCGACTGTCTTAATTACGTCTTTATCAATTTTATCTGGTCTGATTCAATTATCCAATTTACCCATGACCCTGCACCTTAGCCCTGGTCAAAAATTTACCCTCTCAGTTTATTATCCATTAAGCTTTGCTACCTCTCCCATTAGCTTACCCAAAGAAAGTCTGCCCCAAACAGCAGTAGTCCGAACTTTATTAGGAAATAGTATGACCCTTCGTTCGCCAAAGAAAAGAGAATTTCAAATCCAGTTGCGGATGTTTGGTGCAATTCCAATTAAAAAATTTCAGGTTGAAATCAAACAGCCTCCATTAGTGATTCCTAGTGGTCAGGCAATCGGAGTACTTATCTCTAATCATGGCGTAGTAGTGGTTGGCTATTTACCTCTTACTGGGGTTGACCAACGACAATATTATCCCGCTAAAGAAGCAGGAATTCAGATTGGAGATATTTTATTAGAAATTAACAAAAAACCGGTTACCCAAATTGATGACGTTGAGTATTATTTGAAAGATTTTAAACCAACAGACCAATTTCTGCAGTTAACAATTAAACGTCAGCATCGTCTCTATCAATTAAAAATTCGACCTGTTCTATGTCCCAGCCAACGTGTGGGAGAGAGTTCCAGTTATCGTATTGGAATCTTTATCGAAGACCCGGCTGCTGGAGTTGGAACTCTTTCTTTTTACGAACCAACTTCCTATAATTTTGCAGGATTAGGACATCGGATCTCAAATTTTGGCGGTCGGCG
>JBFYZC010000410.1:0-9718 GCA_041309705.1 Bacillota bacterium
AATTTAATGGCGAAGCTGAAAATATGAAGTACACTCAACTTAATCAAGAATTAGTAATGAATGAGAAGGTTCATATACGCAGGAAAGTAGGCGAAGAGATTACCGGAAATACATTAAAAATTGATCTTGAAGAAAGAGATTTTGTGATGCAAGAGAATGTCAATATTGATTTAGAGTTAGAAGATTAGTCTTAATTGTAATAAAAGTTAAAAGCTGGGAATGAAGGTTCCTGGCTCACTTCATTTGTGGTAGTAGTAGGGGGTAGGGTATGTGCTAATTCAAAAGAATTGCCAATTTAATGTGCAATTTGGATTAAGTTTCAATCAAAATTTAATAGGAATCAAAAGATGATTAAACAGTTCAAACCGATATTTTTAAAATTGGCTTTCCCATTCGGATTGATCTGTTTTATTTTGTTGGGCTTATGGGGTGGCTGGTGGGATGAGATTATTAAACCATCTGAAATCAAAGTATCAACAAATTCAGGAATAGTTCCTGAAGTAGCGATGAATAATATTAGAGTATCCGGATGGAGTGGCACTAAAAAGACATGGCAGGTCGAAGCACGCAAGGTTTGGCAAGAAATTAATAGTTTTCAGGTATATTTTGAGAAGATAACTAAAGGTGTAGTTTATTCGGTGCGCGGACAACGTCTGGATTTTGATGCAGAGTGGGTGCGTTTGGATAAATTTCGGAATGAATTGAACTTTGGTGGTGGAATACATGCTAAAATTGATAAAGGTAAATTTATTTCTGAAAGTGCAATTATGAACTATAAAACCCAAGAGATTAATTTTAAACAGAAAGTTACTTTTAAAGCGCCCGAATATACCATGAAAGCCGACCGAATGCAATTGAATTTAGAATTAGAAGAGATGAAGCTTGATGGTAATGTTTATTTAGAGCAGACAGATTGTCAGATACGTGCTGATAGTTTCAAGTATTATTTAAAAGAAGATCAGTATTTTTTAGAAAAACCGGAAGGAGTATTTTTGAATTTATGAAACTGATTAAATGGTTACTACTTCTGGCAGTATGTGTGATTACGCTTGGATATACAGTTATTTTGGCAGCCTCGGAAAAATCCTCACCCATCAAAGCTACTGGAGATCGAGTTTGGGGTGAAACAGAGAAAAAAATCGCCTTTATTGAAGGAAATGTCAAGGTAGTACAGGATGTTACAACTATTAATGCTCAAAAAGCAGAGATTTATCTTGATCAAAAGCAAGCCTACTTTAAAGATGGTGTTAAGTTAATTCATCCCGATGCCACTGTAGAGTCTTTAAGTCTTGATTATGATATGAAAAAGGAGATTGGTCTATTTCGTGACCGAGTGGTGATGAATCGTACCGCAGTAAATGTTAGCAACAAGAATAATAAAGAGCCTTTTAAACTGTCAACTACTGAGCTGTACTTTGAGAATAAGACTAAAAATTTTGAGGCGCGTGGTGAAGCGCGACTGGAGCATAAAGATTTTACCGGAACTGCAGATGTAATTCAATATGATGATGCCAAACAAGAGTTGATCTTTTTAGGAAAGGCTTATCTCAAAAAAAAATCTGGCGAGGAAGTCCGTGGTGATCTAGTAAAAATCTTCTTAGAAGAGAAGAATTTCATTGTGGAGAAGAATGTTGATATTAGCATTGAATTAGAAGATTAATAAAGGTTAAATATATAACTCTGTGATTAGGGGGTTGAGGTGGTGTTGATTTCAGAGATTAGATCTGAACAACCAGTTAATGGAGAGTTTTTAATTATCGAAAGTCAATTGCGGATTGCTAAAAACGGAAATAGTTATTTAGCATTGAAATTAGGCGATAATACTGGGGAATTGCCTGCTAAGATCTGGGGTGCTAATGAAGAATTATTTCAAGCTTTGGCAGTGGGCAAGGTACTGGCAATTAGTAATCTTAAGCCGCGAGTTTATCAAGGTCAGATTCAGCTTGATTGGGATAGCAAAAACAGCGAAAATTATCAATTACTAGCGGATAATTTGGTAGATACCACACGTTTTTTGCCTAAAACTCCGGGTAAAATTGAAGACTATCGGAAAAGACTACGCGTAATTATTGATGGAATCAAGGCGCCTTTTTTACAAAAGGTATTAGCAATCTTTTTTGAGGATCAGCAGTTTCTCAAGGAGTTTCTTACTTATCCAGCAGCTTTGAAACGTCATCATAATTATCTGGGTGGTCTGGTGGAACATACAGTTGGAGTAGCAACGGTTTGTCAAGTAATTGGGACTTATTATCAATATGTAAATGTTGATTTATTAGTAACTGGTGCCATCTTGCATGACATTGGAAAGACTAAGACCTATCAAATCACATCGGGGTTTGAGGGTACGAATGAAGGCAAATTGATTGGTCATTTGGTTTTAGGAATTAGTATGGTCGAACGTGCCTGTGAACAAGTTATTTCGGAACTTGGAAGAACTGAAGAAATTATCGTTTTGCGTAATAGCCTGCTACATCTGTTGGCGAGCCATCATGGAATTATGGAATGGGGTTCCCCGATTGAGCCATTAACCCTAGAAGCCTGTCTTTTGCACCATGCGGATAATTTAGATGCCCAGGCAACAAAGTTTTTGACAATAATTCGAAGTCAACCAAAGGGAACTGAATGGGCAGCTTATGATTCTGGTCTGGGTCGTTCGTTGTATTTAGGTGGTTTGGGTTGATTTTTTGGAGGGATTGGAATGCAAATATTGGGACAAGTCTTCTTTTTGATGGGAATGTTTATTTTAGGATTTATTATACAATACTTAATTCGTTGGACGCCTAATTTTAATCTGTTTTTATCATATTTATTAGTGTTAATTTTACCAGCAGAGTGGAGTATAGGGATTGTTATGGGGAGCTGGATTGCAACTGCCTTTGTTACTTTTAGCCCTAATAGAGAGCGACGTTTGGAAAGTTATTCAGCATTGAGTGGATTTAGTATTTTTTTGTATTCACTTTGGACATTGGGTGGATTTGTTTTAACCTTAATCTTTTTATATAAATTGAAAGCAAGCCATTTGATTACAATTCCACTGCATCGTGAGCTAATCAGTTGGATTTTCTTGATTTTGATTGAGGTTTGCCAATTTAAGATAATCGCACTCTCGATTCCAGTGACACAGCGTAATTCATTAGGATACTATCTGGCAGTTTTGAATTTTTTAATGATCCTCTTCTGTACCTGGTCAATGGGAGTGGTACAGAATATCCTGATCTTTGCAATTTTACTATTGGTCTTTCCGGATCTTTTAAAGATAGTTGACGGTTCTTCTTGGCGACAAAACGAGATGGTAATTGGGAGAAGATAATGCGAGTTGCTTTTTTTACTCTAGGTTGTAAAGTAAATCAAAATGACACTCAGGGAATCATGGAAGTTTTTCGGGGTCAAGGACATGAGATTGTTCCGTTTGAGGTAGGAGCAGAGGTTTATGTAATTAATACTTGTACAGTAACTGGAGTTGGGGCGCAAAAATCACGTCAGGTGATCCGACGTGCAGTTAAACTTAATCCAGACGCAATTGTTGTCGTGACAGGGTGTTATGCTCAGATTGCTGGGAATGAGATTCTGCAAATTCCAGGAGTTAATTTAGTAGTAGGAATGACGGATTGGTTGCGCTTGCCGGAGTTGGTGTCTGAATTTCAATTGAAACGTACCAATCAAAATTTGGTGTCTAAAAAAAATGAACTAACAGAATGGTTTGAATTACCAATAAGTACTGTTGAAACAAGAACACGAGCAACCTTAAAGATTGAAGATGGGTGCGATCAATTTTGTTCATATTGTATTGTGCCTTATGCGCGCGGTGGAGTGAGAAGCATGCCGCCTGAGCTTGTTAAGAAGGAATTTCTTAAATTATTGCAGCAAGGTTATCACGAGATTGTTTTAACTGGCATTCATTTAGGATCATATGGTAAAGACTTAGGGATTAAACTATTTGATCTGCTGGTGAAGCTACTTGAGATTCCAGGTGCATATCGCCTTCGTTTGGGTTCCATTGAACCATTAGATTTTGATTTGAATTTATTGAATTTAATACCCAATCATTCTAAAATCTGTCAACATGTACATGTTCCATTGCAAAGTGGGCATAATAGAATATTAAAACTAATGAATCGTGGTTATGACTTAGAATATTACCAGCAGTTACTGGAGCGTCTAAGAGAGAAAAATCCATTGATTTCAATTGGGACAGATTTAATTCTTGGCTTTCCAAGTGAGACAGAGCTTGAATTTGAGGAAATTGCTGATTTTGTAAAAACGCAAAATTTTAGTAAAATACATATTTTTAAATATTCCCCACGCGAAGGAACCAAAGCGGCAACTTTTCCAGAGCGAATTCCACAGAAGATTCAAGAGCAACGAGCGAGAATCTTGCAGCAGATTGAGGCTGAGAGTAGTAGCAAATATGCGGCTAGTTTTGTGGGCAAAGAGGTCGAGGTCATTTTTGAAGAGCAAATAGCAGGAGTATGGACTGGTTTATCAAGCGAATATCTACGGGTGAATTCTACTGCTAAAGCAATTATTCCTAATTGCTTAACCAAAATAATCGTCTCTGAAAGTCAGGATGAGAAGTTACAAGGAACTTTAGCTGAGATTTTGCTTTCTTAAATATTACAAAATTATTTTGCAGGAGTTTAAAAATGTTGTGTCGAATAATTATAACAAAGAGAGAGTGATATTTGTTGAGTTGTGTCTTCTGCGAAATAGTACAAGGTCAAATTGCTTGTCCTAAAGTATACGAAAATGACCAAATCATCATTATTAATGATATTCAACCAGTTGCCCCGGTACACTGGCTAGTAATTTCTAAAAATCATATTAGCAACATCTGCGACCCAAAAGTAGTAACAGACAAACTGCCTGAAGCAATTTTTAAAGGAATTCAGGAAGCAACTGAAAGTTCAGGGTTATTCCCAAATGGCTTTCGGGTAGTCATCAATTATGGTCAAGATGCTGATTTAACTGTGCCTCATTTGCATTTCCATGTTATAGGGGGCAGAAAATTAGCTTGGCCGCCTGGTTGAAGGTTGACAGCTTTCGGGTGTATGTAGTATAATATACTAATGTAGTTGAAAGGCGAACCGATCACTGCGTACGCGGGTTGCGGGGTAGGATGGCAGTGGAGGGAGGGAAATATGTGGCTGAAGTCAAAATTGGAAAAAATGAAACACTTGACAGCGCATTGCGCCGTTTTAAAAGACAATGCCAAATGTCTGGCATTTTAGCTGAGGTTCGAAAAAGAGAGCACTATGAGAAACCTAGCGTAAAAAGAAAGAAGAAATCAGAAGCGGCAAGAAAACGTAAAACTACAAAATAAAGGCGCATTAAGATGTGTCTTTAATAATGTTATGATGACAAAGGCGCATTTATATTGCGCCTTTTTCGTCTATATAAATGTTCTATCTTCATGTATACGAAATTCATGTTAAGTTAAAAAAGGAATAATTAAGTATGCGTTGAATATAATTATGTAATACAAAATAATCGAACAAAAATTTTTTGATTAGTTCACTGTAAGCATGAATTAATAGCATTAAACGTTGAAAGCTTGGAAATCCTTAACTCCAAGCTCTGTTTTTATCACATCTTAATTGAAAATAAATTAAGTTATTTTTATATTATATTCGTAGTTTTATAATTATAAAAATTTTAGTACAAATATATAAAATTTTAAGGCGGTGATTTAATGTTGGATTTTAGTAAGCGTAGCAACACTTTAGAACAAACCGAATACATCTATATGCTGCAAGATGTAGCCGAGCCTCATCTATATCGACATTTATTTAATTATGACGAAGTACCCAAGATAGCATTTAACCATCGACATGTACCAATGCGTCCGCCTGAGGAGATTTGGATTACTGATTCTACTTTTCGTGACGGACAGCAAGCACGTGAACCTTATACTGTTAAACAGATTGTAGATATTTATAAATTTTTACATCGCTTGGGTGGTCCGAAAGGAATCATTCGTCAAACAGAATTTTTTCTGTATAGTAAAAAAGATAAAGAAGCAGTAAATAAATGTTTAGAGCTTGGTTATGATTTTCCTGAGATTACTGGTTGGATTCGTGCTGTTAAATCTGATTTTCAATTAGTTAAAGAAATGGGTTTGAAAGAAACGGGAATTCTTGCTAGTTGTTCGGATTATCATATTTTTAAAAAGTTAAAGATGAGTCGTAAGCAGGCGATGGATCAATTTCTCTTGATTATTAAAAGTGCTTTGGAGATCGGGGTCGTACCACGAATTCATCTGGAAGACATTACTCGGGCTGATTTTTATGGTTTTGTAGTGCCTTTTGTTTTGGAATTAATGCGTTTGCAAGAAGAGATGAAGATTCCGATTAAAATTCGGGCTTGTGATACTTTGGGTTATGGAGTAAGCTACCCAGGTGTAGCTTTACCTAGAAGTGTACCAGGAATTATTTATGGTTTGTGGCATCATGCGGGTGTTCCGTGCAGTCAGATTGAATGGCATGGTCATAATGATTTTTATCGAGCAGTTTCTAATGCTGGTACTGCTTGGATGTATGGTTCCTCTGGTATCAATTGTACTTTGTTGGGAATTGGAGAACGAACCGGTAACTGCCCGTTGGAAGCAATGGTCTTTGAGTATGGGGCATTGCGTGGTACACTTGATGGGATGGATACCACGGTAATTACTGAGATTGCTAATTATTATGTTAAAGAGATTGGCTATCAGATTCCTCCGATGACCCCATTGGTGGGTAAAGAGTTTAATTTTACGAGATCTGGAATTCATGCTGATGGTTTGTTGAAAGATGAAGAAATCTATAATATTTTTGATACTGAAAAACTTTTAAAGCGTAAAGTGGTTGTTGCCGTGAATGAACACTCCGGTGCCGCAGGAATCGCGCACTGGATCAACAGTTACTTCAATCTTAAGGAAGAATGTAAACTGGAGAAACGTGATCCACGTCTGCTTCATCTGAAGGAATGGGTTGATCAACAGTATGAATCAGGTCGCAATACCGTAATTGGTGATCACGAGTTGCTTGAGTTTATCCAGGCAGAACTTCCTGGACTCTGGGAAGAATTACAATCGTGTTGAGATAAGTGAATATTCTTAAAGGGCTGCTCCAGTTTGGAGTGGTCTTTTTTTATGCTGTTTTAATAAGTGAGCATGATTTTTTTGGTTTTGGAAAGACTACCTGATATGAAAGCATATTCTATTATTTTAATACTTTTCTGGTTCTTGCTATTTGGAACTGTCACTGCAGAAACACCTACGGTAAAAGGATATTTAGCGGGGAAAACTGGTTTGGTGGTGATTGATCAACTGCAAGTAATCTCGCTAGGTGCTAGTTGTCGAGGAGTTTCTCTGGCTGAAAGAGTGAATCTGGTTACTTTACGTCTGAAAAAAATCTTTGCTCGAAATGATTTTGAGGCACGAAGGTTGCGTGTGGTAATTGGTTCAGAGTTAGTTGGTCTCTCTTATTCGGGGAGATGGCTGGTAACCGCGGATCAAGTGACTGCGAAACATTATCGCTTGAATCGTGTGAATTTAGCGAAACTATGGCGCGAGAATATTTTGAATGCTTGGTTGTTGAAGAAACAAAGCTTTTCTGTGATTTCTTCTCATCGCGGTCTGGCATCTTGGTATGGAGCAGAGTTTCGTGGTTGTCGTACCGCCAGTGGAGATCTTTTTAATGAAACTGCCTTTACTGCCGCACATCGCTCATTATCATTTGGAACAATGGTCAAGGTTACTAATCTGTCTAATCAACGTTCAGTGATTGTAAGAATTAATGATCGAGGTCCTTGGGTAGGTAAACGGGTAATCGATCTTTCCTGGGCGGCAGCAAGAACAATCGGGATTACTGGGGTGGCTCAAGTAAAAATTGAAATTCTAAAAAAGCAAGAATAGGTGGGTTTTTGAGATGCAAAAAAAAATAGTCTTTTGTTTGATTTTGGGAATGTTTTTTTCCTTAGGTGCAGCATTACCAGGAAGTAGAGTGATTATTTACGGAAATGACCTTACAACAGTAGAAAAAACTAGACTGAGTAAGGATTTTTCTCTGCCAGAAACGGTTGATCCACAGACCATCAAGACTTTAAATTTAACTGAAGAAGAAGAATACCGGTTATTAAAAGGATTGGTTCCAGAAGAAAAAATAGTAAACAAAGCAAATGTTGGAGTTTATTTAGAAAAATTAGCTTCAGGAACTGGTTTGAAAGTAGAAAATAAAAACATGAGTCAGATCACTCCGCATATGATAGCTAATGCTTCGGCTACAGCAGGAATTAGTGATACACAAGTAAGGGCTACCGCGCCAACACTGATACCTGGAACTGAGGTGATGGTAGGAATCTATAAAGCCTATGAAGATGTCACCAGTGAAAAGCTATCAGAGGTGGCCAAGCGAATTGCTATTCAGGAACTGACACTAACTTCTGAGCTGGGTGAAGAGATTGGGAAAGAGAAAGCAGCACTCATGGTAGAACGAGCTAAGGAACGTACTTTAAGGGAACAACCAATCTCTGCTACTGAAGCACGTGCAATTATTAATCAATCTTTAAAGGAACAGAATTTAAGCATCACCGAAGCACAAACTGAGCAATTGGCGAATATTTTATTAGGAATGAAAGATTTATCACTCAAACCCGAACAATTACAGACCCAATTAAAGAATTTTGCCCCGGTTAAACAGGAAGAGACCGCTAATAAACCAGCTTCAGCAATTACCAAATTTTTTGCTTATCTTAAATCATGGTTCACTAACTTATTCTCATATGTAGGTAAACTTTTTAGTTGGCGTGCCTGAGTTGACTTTTTGGAAGAATTTTTATATAATAAATGAAAGTAGAATATCATAACACGATGATGGGAAAAGGTTTATCATGGGTGGTTTAGAGAGGGCAGAAATGGTGCAACTGCCTCCACGATGATGAAATATTGCATCCCAGAGTAGTTGGGTGAATTTTTATACTTTCCAAAAGATCTTTATTGTAAAGTATATAAGTAATTCAATTCGGGTATGCCCGTTATAGCATTGGGAAGATTTTGACTTGCAGGAGTTAAGTTTTCCTTTTAAGCGAGGCTATTGCCTAAGCAGAGTGGAACCGCGAAGTAACCTTCGTCTCTGAAAAGAGAACGAGGGTTTTTTGTTTGTTATTCATAATACGAGGAGGTGCAATAATGCGTTTGACTGAAGATATTCAAACTGTTTTTGAACGTGATCCAGCGGCAAAATCCTGGCTGGAGGTACTGCTTTGTTATCCTGGAGTGCATGCACTAATTGTTTATCGCTTTACACACTGGCTTTATCAGCGACATTGTTTTTTATTGGCGCGGTTTATCTCTCAAATTGGTCGGTTTTTTACCGGAATTGAGATTCACCCAGGAGCGACGATTGGACGACGTCTGTTTATTGATCATGGGACGGGAGTGATCATTGGAGAGACTGCGGAGATTGGTGATGATGTGACGATTTTTCAAGGAGTGACGCTAGGTGGAACGGGTAAAGAAAAAGGGAAACGTCATCCAACAGTAGGTAATGGAGTGATGATCTCAGCAGGAGCAAAAGTTCTAGGTTCTTTTAAAATTGGTGACTATGCGAAAATTGGTGCCGGAGCAGTTGTTTTACGAGAAGTGCCGCCAAATTGTACCGTAGTAGGGATTCCAGGTCGAATTGTGATTCAAGATGGAGTACGTATTAAACATGAAATTGATCTGGCGCATGATAAAATCCCT
>JBFYZC010000411.1:0-4628 GCA_041309705.1 Bacillota bacterium
TCCAGCGTATTAAGAATTTTTTGCGATGATAAAATGAAATAGATCTTTCGAAAAATATATAAATACTTTTTGTGGCATTATCACCATATGAGGTAAAAGATCATTCCGCTATTTCAAGCTAAAATATTGATTAATCGACGCAAAGGCAACTTCTACCATTAGCTCCAAATCAGACTCTTCTACCACATACGGGGGCATAAAATAGATTACATTCCCTAGTGGACGCAGTAACACACCACGTGATAAAGCGAGCTGATAAATCCGATAGCCAACTCGATCACGCCAGTCAAAGCCCGTTTTACTCTGCTTCTCGGCAACTAATTCCAGTGCCCCTACCATCCCCAATTGACGATACTCACCTACATAGGGGTGAGTGTTTGCTTTTTCTTGCACCAATTCGCGGAGATAGGTAGCTTTGACTTGATTCTGCTTTAAAATATCTTCTTCCGCAAAAATATTTAGCGACTCCACTGCCACTGCGCAAGCAAGGGGATTCCCGGTATAGCTATGACTATGTAAAAAAGCCCGTTGCTCCTGATATTCGGCGTAAAAATTCTGATAGATCTCCTCGGTGGTCAATACCAATGAAAGTGGCAGATACCCGGCAGTTAAACCTTTCGAGAGACACATGATATCTGGAGTAATCTCGGCATGTTCACAGGCAAACATCTTCCCAGTACGCCCAAAACCGACCGCAATCTCATCCGCAATCAAATGCACCTGATACTCGGTACACAACTTACGTAATTTTCTCAAATAGATCGGCGGATAGATCTTCATCCCTGCTGCTGCCTGCAATAATGGCTCCACAATTACCGCACAGATCTCCTGATGCTGCGTCTTTAGCAACTCTTCCATTCCCACCAAACACTCTGCCTGACAACTCTCACGCTCTTTTTGATAGGGGCAACGGTAACAGTCCGGCCCGACCGTCTTGTAAGTATTCAGAAGGAGTGGCTTGTAGATCTGACTATAGAGATCCAGATCGCCCACACTTAGTGCCCCCAAGGTTTCCCCATGATACGCATCTTGCAGACAGACAAATTTATGCTTCGCTGTCCGTCCCAATTGCTGCTGATACTGAAAGCTCATCTTCAAGGCAACCTCAACTGCGGACGAACCATTATCGGCAAAAAAAACTTTGCCCAGTCCTGCTGGAGCAAGCTTGATGATCCGCTCTGCTAGCGTAATGGCCGGCTGATGTGAAAAATTGGCAAAGATCACCTGCTCTAACTGTGCAACCTGTGCTTGCAAAGCTTGATTAAGTCGTGGATGACTATGCCCAAAGAGATTCACCCACCAGGAAGAGATCGCATCCAGATAACGCTTCCCCTCCAGATCATATAAGTAAGCTCCCTCACCTCGTGCCACAATGATTGGTGGGAAGCTCTCGTAATCTTTCATCTGCGAGCAAGGATGCCAGATATACTGCAGATCCTTAGCTTGTAGCTCTTTCAAAAACAGTCATCCTTTCTGTCACCAATTTACAAGAAAAAAACAAGAGCTGATAGGTTACTGGTATCTGGTCAGCCACCCGAAATTCGGTATCATAAATCTGGAGCATCTCCCAAAGCAAGCTGCGGTGATATCGATTACGTTTCAGATTGCTGTTGCTAGCACCGATTTTTTTTACTGCCTGCAAAAAATCCCTAGCTGTAGGAAAATATTCATAATAAAAACTTTCCGAAAAATCAGTTACAACCCTCTGCTCTGAAAAAATTTGTGCAAAAATCCTCTCCCACTCAGCTAAAGTCAGAAATTTCTGCCCTGGTGGTACTAAGTCAGTTTCACCCAAGCTCAGCCCAGCTTTCTGATATGCCTGATGTAACTCGGTAAAAGTCTCCGCTCCAAAGGTCGCTACTGCCAGAACTCCTTCGGTGGCTAAGGCTTGCAGCAATTTCTCCACTACCCTAGCTGGTTGATTTAGCCATTGAAAGGTCGCGCTAGAGATAATCAAGTCATATTTTTCAGACAATTGCATCGTCTCCAGATCATCACAGACTAGCTTAACTCTTCCTCTCCCTACACGTGCTTCGGTCTGCTCAAGCATCTGGGGCGCGAGATCAACTGCCGTTAACTCTGCTTGCGGAAATCTCGCTAATAGTCTCTCGGTTAAATAGCCTGTCCCACAGCCCAACTCCAAAATTTTAAAAAATTCCCCTTGCAAATTCAATTTTCGCAACAACTCCACTGCCATTACCTGCTGTACCTTAGCATATTGATCATATTGCTTGGCATACTGCCCAAAATGCTTTTTTACCATTGCTTTGTTAATCATCTAAGCCTCGTCTAAAAATTCTTTGATCATTAAACTAAATTCTGCGCTTGCCGTAAAAAATGGTAGATGTCCAGTTGAGACTAACTTTAAAATCGAATTAGGCAGTTTCGCTTGAAGATACTCTGCTGCACTTACTGGAACAATCCGATCCGCTGTGCCATGAATTATTAAAACTGGCAGCTGCAAATCTGACAAGAGTGCCCGCCAATCACTGTCTGCTAAATAGTCCAGACCTGCTACTAACTCCGGTAGCTTAAATTCCGCCCGATGTTGCTTGACTAAGCCTTCAAACTGCTCTGCCCAACCTGCCACTACTTCACTTGCAGAAAACAGATTGCCACGAAACTCCGCTAAAACTTCTGCGGGATGTAACCTTAATCTCGCTTGCATCTTCTGCAAGACTCTGCTTGACCAGCCTGCCCGATAACCCTCCCGCACCGTAAAACAGGCAGTGCCTCCTACCAAAATCAATTGCTCAGGGGATAATTGATATTTGTTAATTGCCTCCATTGCGGCTAAGCTTCCCAAAGACCAGGCAATGATCACCAGTTGCTCCGAGTTAATCAAGCGTACTTGCTCGGCAACTCGTGCCGCAAAAGCCTCCCTGCTGGTCACACCCTCCCAATCAAGCTCAAAACAGTGATACTCTGATGACAAGCTCTCGCGCCAGCTCCCCCAGCTCCAAGTGTTCATTCCCCAACCAGGTAGGAGTAGTAATGGTTTTTTCATGATTCTCACCCTCAAAATCTCAAATGACTCCCAGTTCTCGACCGATCAATTTCATCTTCATTAACACTAGTTCCAGCTCCGCAAAGGTATGCGTTGCCATCAATGAAAACCGCAAACGACTCGTTCCTGATGGAACTGTCGGGGGACGAATAGCCGGGACATAGATTCCTTCTTCGAGTAAACGCTCACTGAACCGCACTGCCAAACTGGCATCCCCCAGCAAGAGCGGGATAATCGGCGTGGGAGCTTGATTAACTTGAAAGCCCAACTCCCGCAGACTCTGGCGCAACCAAGCCGCCTTCTCCAACAGCTCACTTCGCAGCTCGGGTCGCTCGCGTACCAGCTCTAAAGCTCTGCTGGCAACCACGACTGTTGCCGGGGCAAGCGCCGTCGAATAAACAAAGCTCTTCGCCCGATGACGCAGGTAATCAATTAACACCTGTTTCCCAGCCACATAACCACCCTCACTCGCTAGCGCCTTACTCAGCGTTCCCATCTGAATCTCAACCTGATCCTGCAGACCAAAATACTCCACCGTCCCCCCACCATGTGCGCCTAAAACCCCCGTTGCATGAGCGTCATCGACCATGGTGAGCACCTGATGTTTTTTGGCTAAACTGACCAATTGATCCAAGGGTGCCAGATCGCCGTCCATGCTAAATACGCCATCTGTCACCAAAAGTCTGGCTGTACCTTGATAACGCTGCAGCTTCTTTTCTAAATCCCGAAGATCACAATGCTTATAAATCACGAGTTTTGCCCCACTCAAACGACAGCCATCAATGATACTGGCATGATTCAAACGATCACAAAAGATCACCCAATCCCGATCTGTTAGTGCCGCAATCGTGCCTAAATTCGCCATATAGCCAGTATTAAAGAGCAGTGCGGCTTCGGTCAGCTTAAATTCTGCCAGTTGCTGCTCCAGCAATTGATGCACCCGATAACTCCCCGTCGTCAAACGTGAACCACCCGCCCCGACTCCATACTGCCGAATCGCTTGGTGCGCTGCTTCTTTGAGCAGTGGTTCATCTGCCAAGCCCAAATAACTATTTGACGCCAGCAAAAGAATCTCTCGCCCTTGCAGTAATGTCCGCGCTGTCTGTGGGGCTTCCAGATATTTCAGCTCACGGTAGAGTCCTTGAGCTTTGGTTTCAGCTAACCAATCAGATAATCTTTCCATTAAATCATTTCTAGAATTCATTCATCCCCCGCAGAACTTGTTCTACCTGCAAATGTTCTTGAAAAACCGCGCTTAAATTCCCCACGCTAAACTGACTCACCGCGACTCCCTCCAAGCGTGGAATTACTCCCCAGATTGGTACTCGAGTCAATTCCCCAATCATTCTAATACTCTCCGTCTCACTCACCGCACCAGTGTAACCATTGAGCATAATTCCCGCTACCTTGAGTCCCGCCTGCTCTGCCTGCTTGACCGTGAGCAAGGTATGATTGATCGTTCCCAGACCAGCCCGTGCCACTACCAAGAGATTCAATTGCAAATCACAAATTAAATCCAGTAATAAATAACCCTGACTGGTTAGCGGCACCATCAAGCCCCCAGCGCCTTCCAAAACCAAATAAGGATATTTTTGCTTCAAAATCTGTAATTTCTCAAGAA
>JBFYZC010000412.1:0-8715 GCA_041309705.1 Bacillota bacterium
CCTCGTCGCGAGATGCATGATCTCCTCTTGAGTGGTAGTACTGCCCGCAACAATTCCAGACAAACGTCCTTCGCACATTACCATAATTCGATCAGACATTCCTAGTAACTCTGGCATCTCTGAAGAGATCATAATGATACTCTTCCCTTGTTTGGCTAGCTCAGCAATAATTGAATAAATTTCATATTTAGCTCCCACATCAATCCCACGCGTTGGCTCATCTAGTAATAGGATCTCTGGTTCAGTTAGTAGCCAACGTGCCAAGAGTACCTTCTGCTGATTACCACCAGAAAGGTCTTTAATTAAAGTGTTAATTGATGGAGTTTTTACTTTCAATCGCGCAATACTGTTAGTTGCATCGGCTCTACATTTCTTCTCGTCTAGTAATTTGTATGGTTTCAGATAACGGCGTAAATTAGCAATTAAAACATTCTCCATAACCGAAAGTGCCGGAAAAACTCCAGTTACTCGTCGCTCTTCAGTTAGTAATGCTATTTTATGTTTAATGGCGTTCACTGGGGACTTAATCTTTACTAGTTGGTCATTGAGATAAATATTGCCCGAAGCAATACTCCTCAATCCAAACAAAGCTTCAATCAATTCTGTGCGTTGCGCTCCAACTAAACCGCCCACTCCCAAAATCTCTCCCCGACGGAGTTCAAAAGAGATCTCTTGAAAAGATTTTTCAAACGGCGAACTCAAAGCTTCAACACGGAGAATTGTTT
Organism: Bacillota bacterium; assembly: GCA_041309705.1. Taxonomy (GTDB): domain Bacteria; phylum Bacillota; class UBA4882; order UBA8346; family UBA8346; genus JBFYZC01. Next base: position 726 of record JBFYZC010000412.1, read on the forward strand.
CTTCTGGTTGATTAGTTCTTTCCGGATATCGATTGGTAAGATCCCGTCCCACCATCCGGGCAATAATCAGCTCCGTAGTCAATTCAGATGCCGCCCAGGTACCAATATATTTACCATCACGCATAATTGTCACTTCATCAGAGATTCGCAGAATCTCTTCCATTTTATGTGAAATATAGATCACCGCAACCCCACGTGCTTTCATCTCATTAATAATGCGAAAGAGATGTTCCACCTCATTCTCCGTTAACGAAGAGGTCGGTTCATCCATAATAATTACTTTGGCATTATAAGAGACTGCTTTGGCAATCTCCATCGCTTGTACTTTAGAAACAGACATACTGCCCACAATTGTTTTAGGTTCAAGCTCAATTTGCAAACTCTCTAATAATTGTTGTGTATCCTGATACATTTTCTGTTCATCGATCAGACTAAAGGGACCAAATTTTTTTAAAGGAAACCGTCCCAGCCACATATTCTCCATCACATTTCGGTGCGGTACGGGATGTAACTCTTGATGAATCATGGAGATTCCATATTGTAAAGCAGCTTTAGAATTATTAATTACTATTTTTTGATTATCAAGATAGATCTCACCTTCATCTGGTTTATAGATTCCAAACAGACATTTCATTAAGGTTGATTTACCAGCCCCATTCTCTCCCATTAAAGCATGTACTGTTCCTGGACGAACCTTTAAATCAACCTGATCAAGTGCTTTTACTCCAGGAAATTCCTTGGTGATCTGCTTCATCTCTAGCAAAAATTCACTCATACAAACCTCCTCCATCAACCAACCATCTCTTCTCATCAAAATTGCAATAGACAAGGGAGCAACCAACTTGCGACCGCCCCCTTGCTTCTAATAAACTTAAAATCCTTTATTTAGCTTCATTCATGTTAGCTTTGGTAATCTTCTTATAAGGGACCCAGACATATTTGCCACTTGTAATCTCATAACCAGTATTGGCCTTGGTGGGGGTTTTTTTCGTTGCTAAAATATAAGCGAGATTCAAAGTTGCTTTCCCCTGATTTTTAGCATCATTCAAAACAGTCCCAAGTAAAGTACCTTCTTCCAAAGCTTTCAGTGCTGGAGCAGTAGCATCAACTCCTACCACTGGCATAAATTTACCACCTTTAAAATAGCCTGCTGCTTTCAAAGCTTCAATTGCTCCTAAAGCCATATCATCATTATTCGTAATAACTACTTCAATCTTCTCTCCTTGGGCGGCGAGAAAAGCTGCCATCTTCTCTTGACCTTTAACTCGATCCCACATTGCAGTATCTTCAGCTAATTTTTGAACTTTTAAGCCCGCATCTTCAATTGCTTTGACTGAAAATTTAGTCCGTAACTCGGCATCTTGATGACCTGGTTCACCTTTCAACATCACATACTGAATTACACCATCTTTGTTTTTATCTGCTTCTGGATGTGCTTTCCAGTAATCGACAATTAATTGTCCTTCAATTGTCCCGGATTGTTCAGCTTTCGCACCAACATAGTATACTTTATTCCATTTCTTCATGTCTTCTGGCAATGGCTCACGATTAAAGAAGACTACCGGAATATTAGCTTTCTTGGCTTTATCAATAATCACTCCAGCTGCCGTGCGATCTACTGGATTAATTGCGATCGCATTCATCCGTTTGGTAATAAAGAGGTCTACTTTATCATTTTGAGTTGGTTGAGAATTTTGACTATCGACCATCTCGACTTTAGCTTTTTTAACTGTAGCTGCCCCCAAAATCGCATTCCGTACTCCAGTCATAAAGGTATCATCAAACTTATAAATTGCACAACCAATATTGATTTTAGTGGCACCATAAGCTGCTATTGTTCCTGTTAAAACCATTGTTACCAAAGAGATCATTAAAATTTTATTTTGTCGCAACAGAATTCCCTCCTTATAATTTTAACCTACTTAAATTAATAATAACTAGAACTAAATCGTTTTCCTCTTCACCTCCCCAAAATAAATCTATTGATTTCGAAAACTATAGTTAAATAATTCTTGTCTTTTGAAGTTTAGCCTCTGGAATTACTTGCTCTTAAACTAAAAAAAACCATCTTTTAGAAAAGATGATTGGTAAGATAGTAATTATTTATTTTAAAATTTTACCCTTCTTTAACAAAATGTTCATCAAAATTTTTCATTCTTCCTGCTCACTAGATATTAATCAAGATAAATTACGAATCTCAGTAGGAGAAAGATTGGTTACTTTTTTAAAGACCTTACTAAAATAATTAGGGTCACGATACCCAACCCGAAAGGTAATCTCTTTAATTGAAAGATTCGTCTCCTTAATCAGATTCAAGGCCGCTTCAATCCGAATCCGTTCCAAAAAGTCCATCACGGTCTGATTGCGATACTCTTTAAAAAGTTTACTGAGATAGCTAGGACTAAGCGTAACCGCCGCCGCAATCTCTCCCAACGTCAAATCTTCAGTATAATTTTTTTCCATAAAAGTCACTGCTGCTTTGATCTCGGGATTCTTTTCCGGGAAGACTCCTGCTACAATCAAATCCGTTAACTCCAAGATTAAATTATAAAAAACCGTTCTCAACTCAAGCTCATTGTTACTCTGATTAATCTGCTGTAGCACTTGATGATTCCAGAATTTTCGCGCCTCCTCAGCGACATTTTCAAAAAAAATCCGTCGCAAGACCGCCAAAATTCCACTAAAATAGTCACGTACCGACTGCCAGTCATCCCGTGTCGCCTGCTTGACCAGCTGAAAAATTTCTCCCCAGACCAGTTTCGCTAATTCCCCCTGTCCTAAACGTACCGCTTCAAAAAATTCTCGTTCGATCTCCCAAGGAATTGCCATTGCCGTTGCTTCGCTCGCAGTTAATTCTTGCACACTATAGACTCCCGTCTCATAATGATAACACTGCGTTACCTGGCGCAATTCTTGAAAAGATCGGATCATTCCCACGAATTCCTCATAAATCTCGCCCAAGATAATCGTCAAAGAAAATCCCAGAGTATTTTCGGCTAAAAGACTAAGTTGTTCCCAATTTTTTCTACTTACTGCTGGCAAAGACTCATAACCCAAAAGCAATAAAGTCGTCCGTCCAATCACTGGACCAAAAAGAATCAATTTTGCTCCATTAATCTGACTCTTCACTAATTGTTGAAAAGCTGATAAATTGTTATTAAAAGTTTGATAGTTCGGGACATAAATCTCAACTGCTTGTCCCAGTTTAAAATGGAACTCCAATAACTGCGGATACTCTTGCCAAGGATGCATTCCTACCCCTGGATAAAGCAGTGCAAAAAAGAAATCTTCCTCCAAAAATGGTCGCATCTTATTTAATTTATCTTTCAATTCCAATTGGACTCTAGCTTTACGACGTTGCGCTTCCAAATGATTAACCGCTTTCTCAAGTACTTCCAAGAGATCATCACGGGAAACAGGTTTTAAAAGATAATCAATCACTCCCAAAGTAATACTCTGCTTGGCATACTGAAAACTATCATAGGCAGAAATAATAATAATTACCGTCTCTGGCAATGATTTCTTAATCTCATTCGTTGCCTCTAACCCATTCAAACCAACTAATTCAATATCCATCATAATAATATCTGGTTTCTCCTGCAATGCTAGTGTCACTGCTTCCAAACCACTTTCAGTCTGTGCGACCACTTGCAACAGCGGACAACTGCTCTTAACCACATGCGTAATTGCTTTTTGTACAATCGGTTCATCATCCACAATCATTACCCGATACATCAGTACGCCTCCTCAATCAAAGGCAATCTCAGGATTATTTGAGTTCCTTTGCCAAGTTCACTTTTAATTTCAAAAAGGTCATCACAGTGATAAAAATGCTCCAAACGTTTCCAAATATTCACTAACCCCAAACCATTATGATTATCAGGCGTACTTTCTTTTTTATTCCCCAGGTCGCGTGCGATAATTTCAGCTAAACGTGTTTTCGAAATTCCCACTCCATTATCAGTAATACTAATCTCCAGACGTGCTTCACGCACCTTAATCTGTACATAAATCTCATTTTTCTGCTGCGAAAAACTCACAAAACCATGTAAATAAGCATTTTCCATCAATGGCTGCAAAGTCATATTCGGAATCAAATAATTCTCCTTAGCTTCTACTTCGAGATAACACTGAATCTTATTTCCATAACGTACCTTCATAATATAAAGATATTCTTTTAGATGATTAATCTCATCCTTTAAAGTTACTGGCGCATCTAAAGAACGCAGATTATACCTTAATAAACGCGCTACTGCCTTAATCAACTCACCTGTTTCATCTGCATCTTCCAAAATTGCTACCTGGGAGATCGCATTTAAAGTATTAAAGAGGAAATGTGGATTAATCTGCGCCTGAAGTACCTGCAACTCTGATTCACGCAAAAGATTTTGAATCTCCAGATTATGTAGTTTTTCTTCTTTTAATTCATCCTCCAATTTGGCTTTCGCTTGAATCTCCACAAACATCTCGTGAATTCGTTGGGACATTCGATTAAAAATCTGTGTAATTACTTCCAATTCATCCCTTGAGTTAGCTGCAACTCGCTTTACTAGAAAATCTCCTGCTGCAATCTGCTCGGCATTAAACACCATCTGTTCTAATGGTTTTGTAATTCCTAAAGCAAAATTAATACAATAAATAATACTCAAGACACCAATAATCACTGCTAACAAATAGGTAAATTGCTCAATTCGCTTAGTTTTCTTCATTAAGTGATAAAATTTTTCATTTTCCCAATTAGCATTCGCATAAATCAACTTCGTCAGATATTTGTTAATTAAATCCTCCATCTTTCCTAAACGGTCATTATAATCATAAGCAATCTCTAAAAAACCCTTTTTCCTTGTCTCTAATGTCTGAAGATTCAAATATCTAAATTTATTAAGTAATCTCTCCAGATCAAAATAACTATAATATTTTTCCTTTTGATCAGTCATTCGCAAATAACCATTCATTCGTTTGAGCATCTTTTCAATTTCAACATTTGCTGCTTGAGCTTTCTTAAGATTTAGCTCACTATCATCTGTCAAGTACCTTTCTGTATAAAACTCTACCTTACGCAGATTTTCTTTCAAAGTTTCTAAATATTGATACTCATTCAGACTTCCCTGATAAAACTGTACCGTAAGTTTCAACCCCAGACTAACATAAAGTGCCACAAAAATAACCAACGCTATCAAAATCAAGGAATAATTAATCAATTTCCAGCGAATTGGGAAATAATCTATTTTAAAAACTTTAAAAATCATTTGCTTGCCCCAGTTATCTCTAGTCTATTTCGATCAAGAATAATTACATCAATATTATTTGAAACATTGATTCGTTTTTCACGCAAATACAAAAGCATCTCTCGAACCGCCTGATAACCAATCTGGTAAGGATACTCGACAATCGAAGCAGTCAGCGTCTCATTTTTCAAATACTCACGAATCTCAGGGAGATCTCCAGAACCCAAGACTTTAATCTGTTGTTGAAGATTTTTTTCAAAAATTGCTCGTGCAACTGCCAAAGTTCCCTCTGGATAGGTAGCATAAATTCCATCTAATTGAGGTTCTTTCTGCAAAAGAGTTCTCACGGTAATTAAAGAATCAATTAATGTTGGATTAGATTTTTTCCAGAGAGGAAGATTCGTCTCCTTACGACTAATCGCCTCACGAAAACCAAATATTTTTATCGATTCTGCCACCGAAGACTTCAGATCAACTCTTCTCAAAGGCGATAAAATCGCTAATTTAGGTTGCTCCTTTTTAATACTCTGACAGAGAATTTTGCCTGCCACATAGCCAGCATAATAATTATTAGTGCCAACATAAGCCAAACGCCCTGAATCAGGAAGATCTGAGACCACTGTCAAAGTAGGAATCTTTGCCTGCCATGCTTCCGCAATAAAAGGGAGGCTGCTTTCATCATCACCTTGAATAATAATTCCCTGATAATTAGTATCGATCGCCAAGCGTAGGTAATCGACTAACTGTAACTCTTGTCCTTTGGTACTCTCCATAAAATTAACATAAATGCTCTCACCCTTAGTCGCTGCTCTTGCGCCTCGCTTCACTTCCTTCCAGAAAGCTTGGTTATTATTCTGATAAATAAACGCTACACGATATGTAGCTTTCATTTGCGCAGGATTTAAGCTTGCAAATCCACTTGCAATATCTGCTAAAATCAAATTAACTTGCAAAATAAGATAAATACATATAATTACAAACAAAATCAGACTTAAGATAAATAACCTCTTCCGCATAGTTGCCTCACCATAAAAAAGACTCTTTTTATCAATTATCGGTAAAAGCTCTTAACTATATATTATTTTCTTTTATTTCAAATACTTTCCTGCCAAAATCGTTTTTTTATTTTTATATTTAAGTAGCAAAAAACCAGTCAATGCGACTGATTTTTATCTTATCAATACTCTACTGGGTGGCTGTGGGCGTGACTGTAGGCGTAGGCGTTGGGGTAACCGTAATTGTTGTCCCCTGCCAATTATTAATCCCACCCAAATCGTAGACTGTGGTATAACCCATTCGAATTTACACATTTCACCTCTAATTTTGGTGAAAATTTCAACCCTATTCTTACTTTATACTTTACAAAAGATCTCTTATTTTACCATCGCGAAAAATCCTTAGTGCTTTGGATATTTTCACTCGATAAAATATAAGATCTTTTGGAAATTATATTGATATTTTCACTCGACAAAATAAGAGATCTTTATTGGAAAGTATATAGATTGTTTTTGGCAGCCAAATATATTATAATAAAATTAAATAAAGCACTCAAATTCTCCATCAGAAAGGGTTTCCAATGTCTCATAACGAAAAATACTCAAGATACCATACGTATGACGAAACAATTAAAAACTTAGAACAGAAAGACTGTAAAGGTCTAGCACGTTTAGCAATTCCCAATATCGACGAAGCTGATGAAGTAACTTTGAATCTATACGAACTCTCAATGGCAGATATGAAAAAACCAGATTATCTAGCCAAGATAACGCTAAATGACGAATCTTTCCTACTTCATATGGAGTTTGAATCCTACTATAAAAGCAATCTTAGTATGCAACGTCGAATGCTGCGTTACTATGCAAACCTTTACTGGAATGAAACACTTCCCATTAAACAAGTCTTGGTTATTTTAAAAAAGCCAGAGCTTAAAAAAATCTCCACTGGATTAGAATCCGTCGTTCTAGGGGATAATGTCATTAACTATAATTATCAAGTGATCAAACTTTATGAAATGGATAAATACCAAGCTTCAAATGACCAAACTCTTGCGCTTTATCCATTACGAATCTTCATGAAACATCCCGGCGAATCAGAACTAGAGCACGTTAAAGAATGTTTGGAGGTCACCGAAAGACTAGATGATCCTGATCTATATTTTTTAACGGTTGAATGTAGTAAAAGACTATTTGAGCAAGAAATTATTGAAAAAGTAATAAAGGAGGCAATCTACATGTCATCGGCATTATATAAAAATCCTTACGAAATTGGTAAAGCCGAAGGGAAAGCCGAAGGGAAAGCTGAAGGCAAAATTGAAGGGAAAGCCGAAGGAAAAATCGAAGGAAAAATTGAAGCAAAGTATGAATTAGCCGAGACACTACTTACCAAAAAATTCGGTGTTCTCCCGGCTAGATTACTAAAAAAACTCAAGCAAGCTAATCTTTATTATTTAAATGTAATTATCGAGAAGATCTTCGACTTAGCTTCACTTGACGAGGTGGAGAGTTATCTAGATCTGTCAGAGTAAGACAAAACCCCTGCCAATCCGAAACGAATGGCGGGGGTTTTTATTTTAAAAAACAACCAGCCACATTTGACTGGTTGCTTTACTCATTTATTCAAGATTTATATATTTACCTACTGTAAGACTTCATTCCAAATAATTACGCGCTGCCTGACGAAGGGCTTTCAAAGCCACTTCCGTTTGACCATCCGCTAAATATGTATTAAGCAAATCATTCAACGCTCCAACAAATCCAAACGGG
>JBFYZC010000413.1:0-3719 GCA_041309705.1 Bacillota bacterium
GTATTGAAAAGAAATTTGCAGTGAATTATTGCGCTGACAGCAAAGGGGTAGCGGATAGTTTTGGTTCAGTTAACGAATTCGCCTGTTTTATGCGAAGAGGCAGAGAAATCTCTGAAGAGTGGAAAGAAAGGGTTGACGAGGATTATAAACAACGTAGTGGTAAAAGCTAGTAAAATGACAACCACAAAACCACCTGCAGTTTTTAGTCACAAGTGGTTTTTTACCAGAAAATATCTAAGTCAGCCGAATGCGAAGAGGAAAAACCGTGAACCCTTCTCTTGCCTTACTTGTAGATCAATCACCTTTCTGGTATAATCAAGTCAAAATTATGTAATATTTCGCACATAATTTTGACTTTTTTCGTGTGTCAATAACTTACAAAACTTGAATATACCCAGAAAGTGGTGAACATTATTAATAAAAAAACCGTCTTAATTACTGGTGGTGCACGTGGGATTGGTCGTGCGATCTCCACTTTGTTTGCCCAGAATAATTATAACCTCATTATTAACTACTGCCACTCCCAAAAGGAAGCATCTACTTTAAAAGAACAACTAAAACAGCATGACAGCAGAATAATGCTATATCAAGCCGACATCACCCAGCGTGAGCAGGTTGCAGCAATGGTTGCAGCTGGTCTGGCTGAATTTGGTGCAATTGATGTGCTGGTTAATAACGCCGGCATCGCGCAACAAAAACTATTTATTGATCTTACTGAGACTGATTGGGAGCAGATGATGAATCTGCATCTCAAAGGAGTATTTTACTGCTCTCAGGCAGTCTTACCAGAAATGATCCAGCGTAAACAAGGCAAGATTATCAATATCTCCTCAATCTGGGGAATGGTCGGAGCATCCTGCGAAGTGCATTATTCCACTGCCAAAGCTGGGATGATTGGTTTTACCAAAGCACTTGCCAAAGAGCTTGGTCCATCAAAGATTCAGGTCAATTGCGTCGCACCTGGGGTTATTGAAACCGAGATGAATCAGTTTCTGAATTCCGCCGAGTTAAATAGCATAATTAACGAAACTCCCCTATTACGAGTTGGTAACCCTAGCGAAGTTGCTCAGGCAGTACTCTATCTTGCCTCAGAACATGCGGATTTTATTACTGGACAAGTGTTGAGCCCTAATGGAGGTTTGGTGATCTAAGTATATATTTTTATGAGGTGAACTTCATGAAAAAAATTTCTTTACTTACTGGTCTCTGTCTCTTCTCATTATCGCTCTTTCAAATCAATGCCACTCCTAAGCAGATTAATCAAGCAGTCATCGATCCCGAACAGCAACAACAATTAATCAAATATTGGGGATATGATATCAAACAACCTGGCAAAGCCAAAAAAGTTACTTTAGAAAAAGCTAAAGAACTTTTTGTTACCGATGATATGAATCTTTTAAGAATTTCTATCTGGGGTGATATCAAGCATCCTGCTCATCCAGCTCCTGGTAAAATTATTGCGAGTTATTATCAAGATACCTTAACTGCCATGAAAAATGCTAAAACCGTTAGAAAAGACATTCTCTTCTTTGCTAGTAAAAAATTAGAGGGCAAAGAGAGCTTCCCTGCTTGGTTAAAAGATAAAAACGGGGTTATTGCGAAGAAATATGCTCAGTTACTCGCTGATTATCTCAAATTTATGAAATCAAATGGTTTTCAGATTGATATTCTTGGCATCGATAACGAAAGTCAATTTAATGAAGGGAATATCTCTCCAGAAAAACATGTCGAGATTGTCACTGAACTAAAAAACTTATTAAACAAAGTTAATATAAAAATGCCATTAATCATTGGTCCTGAAAATTATGCTCCATATGCTAATTGGTTGAAGTCTTTCAATCAGCAAAACTTCGGAGAATATATGGATCTGTCAGGAACCCACTACTATCCAAAACATCGAGCCGTCAAAGAACGTCTCCTTGCTTGGACGCAAGCCGTCAAAAACAAACCCATGTGGCATACCGAACTTCATTGGGGCAAGAAAGACCCCGACATCACTTCTTTAGCTGCCATCTTTGATTGCATCGATCTTGGTTTTGAAGGATTTATCTGGTGGGCTTATACTGATAATGGTCAAAATAAAGCAGAAATGCATCGCGCAATTACTACCAATACTGTAGGAGCAAGACCAATTAGAATCATCGACTTGGATGGAAAAGGAATTGATAATATAGGTGAATTATGGACACGTGCCTTTAGAAAAGAGAATATCATCACCATCTGGGCAATTAATACCGATCAAACCAAAAATTATGAAAATTTTACTCCCAAGCTTAAAAAAGGTTCCATTGATGGCGAAGTCACCTATCAACAATGGCAGAATAATTCAACCTCTGGCAGTGTTAAAGTTTTAAAACAAAAAAGCTTTCAATTGACACTACCAGCCAACTCAATTACAATGTGTCAATTCAAATACAAAAAATAGCATTTGTATAACTATACTTTAGTCTCAAATTGAGGTATAATCGATTTGAGATTATTTTATCATAAATTCACCAATATCAAGGAGTAATGTATGGAAAAACGTTTAAAGTCTAATTTAATTCTGTTAATTGCTGCACTAATCTGGGGCTTGGCTTTTGTCGCTCAAAGAGTTGGCGCGCAATATCTTGGCGCCTTCAGTTATAATGGCATCCGTTTCGCCTTGGGGAGCCTTTCTTTATTACCTTTAATTCTCTGGCAGAGCAAAAAAGACTCCCCCACTACTGCGAAAGAGTCTCCTGCATCAAATACTTGGCTGCCCGGAATTATTATTGGCGTAATTCTCTTTTTTGCTGCTTCTTTGCAACAGATCGGCTTATCTACCACTACTGCAGGTAAAGCAGCTTTTATTACTGGTTTATATCTAGTCTTAGTTCCATTTTTTGCGTTCTTCCTCAAACATACCATCAAACTCAATATGTGGTTGGGTGCAGTGATCGCCTTAATTGGTCTCTATATTCTCAGTGTCAATGAAAATTTTTCAATCGCTAGTGGCGATCTTCTGGTACTAACCGGAGCGTTCTTTTGGGCATTTCATATTTTAACAATTGATCATTTTTCAAAAAAAGTCGATCCATTAAAACTCTCTTGCGTTCAATTTATTACTTGTGCAGTACTTAGTTTAATTGTCGCCTTGTGTTTCGAAAAAATCACCTTAACTGCTATCTCAAAAGCAATTATCCCCATTCTTTATGGTGGAATCTGCTCCGTCGGGATTGCCTTCACCTTACAAATTATCGGACAAAAGTACGCCAAAGCCTCAGATGCCGCAATTGTACTCAGTATGGAGACAGTCTTTGCCAGTCTCGGTGGTTTGGTCATTCTACATGAAAATCTAGGTCTCAAAGGCTATCTGGGCTGTGCTTTAATGCTCGCTGGGATGCTTCTTTCGCAGATCACGCTTCCCGAAAAAACTCTACCAATTACAGAACCCACATCAAAAAAGCTCTGAAACTGCTGTCTCAGAGCTTTTAACTTACAAAGCAGATGCTTTATAATTATTACGATAAGTCATGCGGTATCTTTGTTCCTCAATATCTGATGTTAGTTTAGTAGTCTGCACCAGACGTTTGTTCTTAATTAAAAATTTATAAATAATAGTTATTATACAAAACAAATGAAATACCGGAAAAAAATTAAGATACTCCTGTTTTTCAAGCAGATACTTTAATTGGTAAACATTCCAGCTAGTCAAGGAGATTAATGCCGCTAAGTCATAAAACCCAAGCTGTCCAACG
>JBFYZC010000414.1:0-5875 GCA_041309705.1 Bacillota bacterium
CTTGCTCCAGAGCAAGACGGGATCGTTATCTATGGCCATGATGGTCTGCAAAATCATGTCTTAGCTACTGATACTGCTGGACATTTATTAGTGCGAATTGTTAATGATGATTTAATAAAAAGTCAGAGTCTCAATCAAACCATTAGTCTTACCACGCATCAGTTTAGCGAGAGTGAATATCTCAACCTCGATACCAGTGATGCTTACCTTTCAATTCCCGCAATCAATATTGCCGAGCAAACTGACCACTCCTTTTTTATTGTAAATCGCGGTGAAAATCCTGTTCAACTCCTTTTAGAGATCAGTCCAGATAATAAAATCTTTCATCCTGATCTGGAAGCATTTATCCTAGAGCCCGCTGCAAGCACTGTCGTTTCAGCTTTGCATTTTTTAAAATATACTCGTATCTCTTATCGCTCGCTAGAATCGGATTTTCCAACCATTATTGATATTTTTTTCCAAGCTCAAACATAAAAAAATTGGGGTGTCGCAAAATGCAACAGCCCCTAAATAATTACTATTTATTAAGATCTGAGCGGAGATAAGCTTCAATAAACTGATCCAGCTCACCATCCATCACTGCTTGTACATTACCCGTTTCTGATTCAGTACGATGATCTTTCACCATCGTATAAGGGCAGAAAACATAGGAACGAATCTGATTACCCCAAGCGATTTCTGTATATTCGCCCTTGATTTTTGCCATCTTTTCAGCTTGTTCACGCCGTTCCAATTCATAAAGTTTGGCACGGAGCATCTGCATCGCTTGATCGCGATTTTGAAACTGTGAACGCTCATTCTGACAGGCAACTACTGTTCCAGTAGGTAGATGGGTAATCCGAATTGCCGATTCGGTTTTATTAACATGCTGCCCACCCGCCCCGCTTGAACGATAGGTATCCACCTTCAGATCCTCGGGACGAATCTCAATCTCAATTGTGTCATCAATCTCTGGTACAATATCAACCGATGAAAACGAGGTATGTCGCCTGCCTGAAGCGTCAAAAGGTGAGATTCGCACTAAACGATGTACACCTTTCTCGCTGCGCAAATACCCAAAAGCATTCTCGCCTTTGATATAAAGTGTAACACTTTTAACTCCGGCTTCATCACCCGGCTGATAATCCATAAACTGAACCTGAAAATTACTCTTCTCTATCCAACGAATATACATTCTGAGCAACATCTCTGCCCAGTCTTGTGATTCAGTACCACCGGCACCGGGATGAATGGTTAAATAGGCATTATACTTGTCAAATTCTCCATTCAAAAGAGTCGCCAGTTCCATTTTATCAACTGCTTCAGTTAAGGTTTTCAGTCCGGCTTGAATCTCGGGCAGCAGATCTGCCTCTCCCTCACTTACTGCCATTTCCAAAAGACCCGCTAAATCTGCTTGCTGATGCTCTAAGTTAGTAATCTCTTCTACTTGACTTTTCAGCATATTCAGTTCTTGCAGGATCTTTTGTGCCTCAGTCTGATTACTCCATAAATCAGGATTGGCAGCCTGATCACTTAAATCTGCAATTCTTGCTGCTTTTTGATCTAAATTAAAGATACTCCCTCATTTGTCCTAACCGTTTCTTCATATCAACTAATTGGCTGCGCAACTCGCTAACCTCAATCATTAATCCGTCACCTCAATCAAAATCGCTAAACTTATTCTTCAAGACCACAGCATTTTTTATATTTTTTACCACTGCCACAAGGACAAGGATCATTGCGTCCTACTTTTTTACCAACCACTCTTTGTTGCGTTGCCTGCTCCCCGTTCTCATTTAAGTTGGTGGAGACATTTCTAAGCTTGGGACGCTGCACGACTGGTTCTTCCTCTACCACCAATTGAATCTTGGATAGATCACGTACTACCTGTTCATTAATGACATCACGCATCTCTTTAAACATCTCGTAGGCTTCCTTCTTATATGCCAGTAATGGATCGACCTGTCCATAAGCACGTAGACCAATGCCTTCTTTCAAGGCATCCATTGACTCCAGATGACTCATCCATTCTACATCAATTGTCCGCAACATTACGAAACGTTCCAGTTGACGCAGATGCTCTGTACCAATGGCCTCTTCTTTAGCTTCATAAGCTTCCAATGCTCTACTCAGGATCATCTCTTTTAATTCTGCATGACTTGCCTGCTCCAGCTCATTCAAGGTTAAGCTACCTGGTGGTAAGAGACTTACATACGCTGATTGCATCAAACCGGAGAAGTCCCAATCCTCAGGAAAGAGCTTCTCGTTAGCATAGACCTCCAAAAGATGGTTGGTAACTTTCTCAAACATCTCTAGTACGGTTTGATGAACATCTTCACCTGCCAGCAGTTGCTGTCTTAGAGTGTAGATAACCTCACGCTGTTTATTTAAAACATCATCATAATCTAGAACATGTTTTCGCATATCAAAGTTACGAGCTTCAACCTTACGTTGTGCCCCTTCGATTCGCTTGCTGATCATCCCATGTTCAATGGGCATATCTTCAGTCCATCCAAAACGCTCCATCATTCCGGAGATCGCTTCACCACCAAAGAGTCGCATTAAATCATCTTCCATGGAGACAAAGAACCGGGTTGAACCAGGATCACCCTGACGTCCGGCACGACCACGCAGCTGATTATCGATCCGGCGGCTCTCGTGTCGCTCGGTACCAATAATATGCAAGCCACCTGCCTCAACTACTTGCTCATGTTCCCGATCAGTCAGCTGCTTCATTTCCTGATAAGCCAGTTGATACTCTTCTTTCGTAGCGAGGCTAGGCTCAATTCCACGCGATTTAAGCAGATCTTTGGCTAAGAAATCCGGGTTACCACCCAGCATAATATCAGTACCACGACCAGCCATGTTGGTGGCAATGGTAACGGCATTTTTGCGTCCAGCTTGTGCTACAATCTCTGCTTCCCGTTCATGGTATTTCGCATTCAAGACCTGATGCGGTACACCACGTTTCTTCAGCATATTACTGAGTTCTTCAGATTTTTCAATCGAGATCGTTCCCACCAAAATCGGGCGTTCGGTCTTGTGTACCTCCGCAATCTCATCAACAATTGCCGTATTCTTACCAGGAACTGTTTTATAGATCACATCGGGATGATCAATTCTTGCTAAAGGTAAATTGGTCGGCATCTCGACTACTTCGAGTTTATAGATCTTGCGAAACTCCATCGCCTCAGTCTCAGCTGTACCAGTCATTCCGGCGAGCTTGTGATACATCCGGAAGTAATTTTGAAAGGTGATCGTTGCCAAAGTCTGACTCTCATGCTCAACTTTAACATTCTCTTTCGCTTCAATTGATTGATGCAAACCGTCACTATAACGACGCCCAAACATCAGACGTCCGGTAAATTCATCGACAATAATTACTTCGCCATCTTTGACCACATAGTCACGGTCACGTTTCATCAACTCTTTGGCTTTGAGTGCTTGCTGTAAATGATGTACCAGCTCTGTATTAGTATCATCATAAAGATTTTCAATTCCTAAAATCTGCTCCACCTTGGCAATTCCCTCTTCAGTAACTGCGATGGTACGAGCTTTCTCATCAATCGTATAGTCAGTCTCTTTTTGCAATTTTGGCGTGATCTTCGCAAATTTAAAGTACAATTCATTCGAAGACTCTGCCTGTCCTGAAATGATCAACGGGGTACGCGCCTCATCAATTAAAATACTGTCAACCTCGTCCACGATTGCGTAATTCAGCTCACGCTGTACCATATCCTGAACTTCAAAGGCCATATTATCACGCAGATAATCAAAACCAAACTCATTATTTGTACCATAGGTAATATCTGAGCTATAAGCCACCCGACGTTCCGCAGAATTCAGATGATGTAAAATCACGCCTACTGAGAGCCCTAGGAAGCGATAGACTCGTCCCATCCATTCGCTATCACGCTTGGCTAAGTAGTCATTGACGGTGACTACATGCACCCCTTTGCCCGCCAAGGCATTCAAATAAACTGGTAAGGTTGCGACCAAGGTTTTTCCTTCACCAGTCTTCATCTCGGCAATTTTACCCTCATGTAAGACAATTCCACCCATCAGCTGTACATCATAGTGCCGTTGTCCTAGAGTACGTTTGGCGGCTTCACGAATCGTCGCAAAGGCCTCTGGTAGAATATCATCCAGAGTCTCACCTTTTGCCAGACGTTCCTTGAATTCAAAGGTTTTATTACGTAATTCATCATCACTTAAGTTTAAAAATTCCGGCTCTAACTCATTAATCTGGACGATTCGTTTGCGAAGTTTTTTCACTTCGCGTAGATTAGTATCCCACAAATCCATTAATCCCATTAATTTTATCACACCTCTTTTGACATTCACGTTCAAGCTTTCTTTATGTAAAACGGATCGTTCGACAAAAAGTGCCCATAATCTTGTAACATTATACCACTTCATCTCATGAAAAACAAATCTCTTCTAAAAAATATTAGTTATAAACAAACAAAAAAACTCACTTTAGCAGGTAGGATTTTGAATTCGGCTCACGAATTAATTATTAGGAAAATTTTTCTGCGTAGCGTTCAAGGAGGAACTATGAACTATTATGAGCTTCATCCACTTGATCTGATTCAAATTTTAAAACCAGGTCAAATTTTAGAAATCTCGCAGCAAGAGTTGCATCATTTTAGTAATTTTGAAACGCTCTCACTCAGAGCAACGCTTAATTCCTTTCATGAACAGACTTTAATTGTTGATTTTCCATATGAAGCTAAACCATTCATTAATACTTTCAAACCAGGCGCAGTAGTTACTATTGAGACCAGTCGCTACGATGGCTGTACCTGCTTTAAAAGTAAAATTTTACAACAAGATCAAGTATCATTACAGCTGGTTTTGGCAAAACCACGCATCATGACTAGTAAAGAGCGCCGTTCCGAGCCACGTCTTTCCTTTGTGACCTCCATCACTTATCAGATTCTCAGCTTTCAAGGGCGTGAACTACCTCACCTACAACAAAAGTTTGGTCATGGCGAGAGTATTAACCTTAGTAGAAATGGAATGACTTTACGAACTAATTTAGATTTACCACTTAATCTAGTTATTCTCATCAAATTCAATTTCATCGGTAACGAAACTACGCTTACCGGAATAATTCGTAATAGTAACGCCGCAACGATCGGAGTACAATTTCTCCGACCAAGCCGTACTGGAACGGAGTTTATTCAGCAGATTCTCACCCAACAAAATTCTGCTAAGGCTAAGTTTATGTGAAAACTTCATTTTTGACCGCAGCAATTTTTCCCCAGTAATTATTGGGCGTTAAAACCCCATCTACTACCTGATCATGTGTTTCCGCAGGAATCTCTCTCATTAGCTGAAAATCATAACCGATTCCAAGTTTGAATGCTTGTGGTGCATGCGGCAGAAAACGGTCATAATAACCTGCTCCATAGCCTAAACGATGACCTGATTTATCAAAAGCCAACCCCGGCAGGATAATTACTGTTAAACTCTCTGGTTTGATTAATGGAGCGATTTCAGATGGTTCATAAACTCCATATTTATTTAAAACCAACGAGTTCAGATTATGTACTTCTCTGATTTCCAAAGTATAGTTTGCCGTACAAACTGGCAATCCGATTGGGAGATCTAAACTTAATAATTCTTGCAAAAATGGACGGGTATCCAATTCGGCTTTAATTGGATAATAAAGCATCAGTCTTTGGGTTGATTTTAGGGTTAATCTCTCACAGAGACGCTCTTTAATTAAGTTAGCGGCAGTGGTTCGTTCACTCAAGGTTAATTTAGTCGTTGCTAGCTTCATTTCTTGACGTAATTGCTGCTTCTGCTCCTTAATGATCATTTTGATTGCCCCAGATTTAGCAGATCTTTGACTACCTCTGCCGCAATAATTAATCCTGCTACCGAAGGG
>JBFYZC010000415.1:0-15473 GCA_041309705.1 Bacillota bacterium
CATACTACGTTTGGTATCAATTACTGCCTCTACGGTAGCCTTTACTACTGGTTGACCAGGTAGATCTGTTCTACCAAAAACAATTCCAGTGTTCTCCGGTTGTGGTATAATTTTCATGCTAACTTTTACACCACTATGCAATCCTTGCCCTGAAATAATCAGCTCCTCAGCTATTGTCTGCTGCCATTCCATTCATTATCCTCCAACTATAAATGACCACACTTTTAAAATCACTTAACGATTAACCAAAACCAAATAATTGTCTTAAATATTTTCCGAAAGATATATATATTTTCTGAAAGATCTATTTCATTTTATCTTCGCAAAAAATCCCTAGTACGTTGGATATTTTCACTCGATATAATGAAAGATCTTTACCTGAAAATATATAATTCATTTTATCATCATAAAAAATATTTTGGAAAGTATATACTTTAACACAAGATAATAAAATAATCAAAAAAGTTTTATTGCAAATTATATATATCCGTTAAAATTATAGACTAGAAATTCTCTAATGTCAATAAAAGGTAGGTGATTGCAAGATAAATTTAATGTTTTAATAGATGTCGATACTTCTTTCCAATCTCTGAGATCGGCTCTTCTAAGACTTGTACTGGAGATCCTTCCTCAACAATCTGTCCTTTATCCATAAATACAATTCGACTCGCGGCACGACGTGCAAAAAAAAGTTCATGGGTTACAATTACCATTGTAGTCTGCCCTTCTCGCACTAATTCTTCCATCACTTCAATTACTTCTCCCACCAAAATCGGATCAAGTGATGCTGTAGGCTCATCCCAAAGCATAATCTCTGGCTCCAATGCTAATGCCCGAGCAATTCCTACGCGTTGTTGCTCCCCACCACTTAGCTCACATGGAATCTCATGCAACTTATGACCCAAGCCAACTTTTCCCAAAGCAATACAAGCTCGCTCATTGGCTTCTTTTTGGGAAACTCCTGACAATCGTAGTGGCATCGCCACATTATCTAATGCAGTCAATCGATGAATCAAATTAAAATGTTGAAAAACAAAACCAATCTTACGTCGACTCTCCAGTAACTGCTCCATTTTTAAATTAGTCAATTCTTGTCCTGCAAATTTAATTATCCCCGAATCTGGTTCAGTTAAACGATTTATACAACGAATCAAGGTGGATTTTCCACAACCACTCGGACCCATAATCACTACAGTCTCACCATGATTTACTTTAAGATCAATCCCATTTAAAGCCTGTTTTTTGCCATAACTTTTATAGAGTTCTGTAATTTCAAGCATCCTAATCACTTCCTTAAACTCACTTCATATATTTAAAGAGATTCCATGCACAAGACAGAATATACCTTGATATCGCCATATCTGGTGCATGAAAATTAAAATTAAGTCATTACTTCATAATCATCTTCCAACGATTAAGAAATTGCATCAAGCCTGGGCGCCCTGAAGGAATTACAATTTCACGCATTAACATTTTAAAAGGTAACCCTAATGAAAGTCCTGCCATCACTTCATCCTTGGAAATCGGATTAAATTTCTCTGCAAACAACGAAATCAACACTCCCAAGATACTTCCTACTAATCCAATCTCCCAATAGTTTAGATATGGCAAACGTGCATTAGCTAATGCAAAAGTTACTCCCAACCAGATTCCACCCAAAACTGCCGCATAAAAGTTGGCAGGATTAATTATAACTCGCAGCAGACGATAGCCTGTATTTACTCCTGGATGTTTCCATTTTAAATGTTTGGGCAGAAAACTAAAGTCCATCATCCGCAGCATTGAAATTACTAAAGAATGGTCTAGCATGAAGGTTAAAATCCAAAGAATTGCCAAGACTAATGCCGCAATTGTTGAACGAACTTCTGCTAAAATTTTAAACAACTCACCCCGAATATCTGGTTGAATCGTTCCCACTGGCAACGAAAATACTGCGACATTATCGTTATTTAACAAATCTTTAACTGTTGCATCCACCAGAAAACGATCTGCTTCAGCTTTAGTGAAAATTTGAATCTTTTGACCAGAATCAACTTCTCCGCCGGCATACTTATCAATCAAAGCAATCGAATGACCAATCTCTTCATCAAGTAATTTCGGTAATGAGTCACGCGCTTTTTCAAGCTCTGCAATCAAAGCACCTAGATCTACTTGATCCGAGCCAAACAAATGCCCTCCTACAGTATTCAAGCCTTGTTTAACCTGATCCAAATTAAATCCGGTTAAAATGGTTAGCACCTGATTGGTTGAGGCAATCATCCCTTGCAATTTTTGGTAATTAGCACTACCTGGGGTAAAAGTTGTTCCAAAATTATTAATCTGCTCTCCAAACTCACGTGCTTTATTGCGCCATGAAAGTAATGTGGCAACCAGCGGATTAAACCGATTAACAAAATCATCTACTGCACGTACCCGAGTTCGCAAAGCACTCTCAATTGTACCAAATTGAGTGTCCAAATATTCCAGCTTAGCTTTAAATCCTTCTGAGGCAACATTGGCAAGTAATGGTTCACTTAAAAATTTTACCCCTTGTAACCCAGATAATACTTGATCAAACCGATTTTCTAAAACCTGAATCCGTGCAAAAGTACGTGACAGATAATCAAGATCATCAGCAATCCCATTAATCAACTCTACCGTGCGAGTTAAATTCCCTGCTTCAATTTTTCCGTTAATTCCGGAAAGATTTGCTTCAATTAGATCTAGGGCTGATTTAACCTTTGCTAACTGCTGATATGATTTCTCAATGCTACTTACTGTTAAGCCACTGCCCCCGGTAGCATTATTAAAATCACTAATTCCTTGATTCAATTTATCCAGCAATTTTACTCCCTGATCTACCCCATAAACTAATTGTGCTTTGCGATCTGAAACAGTAATTGTTCCCACTTGATTGCCAATTTTATCACCGGGCAACACTTGATATGCCAGATTATCATGCAAATAGGCAGCATCACCTTGTACAATCAAACCACGAATCTCAGTTTCATTCTTAGCAATTACCTTAACTACCACCTCTAAGGGTTCTAATCGACCACCAGTTTTGATGGGATTACTATTTTGACCATTTGCTACCAGTAGATCTCCAACCTCTAGCTTTTGTCCAATTTTGGGTTGAATCTTTACTTCAGCAGCATATGCCATCAAAAATCGTTTTACTTGACTTAAGGTATTTATTAAATATTGATTATCATTCGATCCACTACTCAGTGTAATATCGCGAACATAATCAATTCCTTTTAAACCCAGAATCTTCTGCGAAACCTGCTTGCTCAAACTAGCAATTTCTTGCGTCGCATATGAATTATTTAATCTAATCTCTAAGATTTGATATTTCTTTAAAGTACTCTTGATTTTCTGGTTTACTGTCTCACTAGAACGTAGATCTTTTAGAATAACTCCAATACTACCTCCACTATTATAAGTGAATTCCACTCCTGAAATCTGCTCGATCTCTTGTGACAACAAATCAAAAACCCCACCCGGAACACTGGAAACAATAATTCTCGGCTCAGTCATAATTGAATAACCACCATTTCCAGGCAGATTATTAAAATAGGAACCAATCGTATTATAGGTCGTTTTATTTTTATATTTATCTGGTAAAGTCAGAAAAAAAGTGGCTGTACCCGCAACACTAATTCCTGGCTTTAAAGTTGCTCCTGGAAAATGTTCATTAATTATCTCTTTCAACTGTCGTGCCATTGCCCCTTTCAATTCTTCTTTGGATTGAAAGAGTAGGTCATACTGACCAAAATCCCCCATTACTCCAGTAATTGCTTTAGCAAAATATTTATCAGTCGTCATGGCAAACCCTGTAGCAAAGAGAGCAGAACAAAGTATGCTGATAATTAATAAAATTATAATGTCTTTAATAAAACTATCACGACGCAACTTTAACATCTTCTTTCCTCCATTCAACTCATTTTGCTCCAAAGTATTTAAAAAAATAATTCTTGATTTCATCACATCAGTTTTTACATTATAACATAAAAAACGCAGCTAACACCAGGAAATTACCCGTTTTAGCTGCATAAATATCTACCAATATTGTTAAAATGATACTTTATAATTCAATCTTAGTACCCAAAACCTGTAAAAACTTGGCTAACCATTCTGGATGTGCCGGCCATGCAGGCGCGGTAACTAAATTTCCATCTACTTGTGCTTGATCAATCGCAATCTGTGCATACTTACCACCAGCAATACAGACATCTGGTTCTAAAGCTGGATAAGCTGAACAAATACGCTCACGAATCACATCTGCCGCAATCAAAATTTGAATTCCATGACAGATCGCCGCAATTGGTTTCTTCTGATTTGCAAAATATTTTACTATCTCAATTACTCTATGATTAAGTCTTAAATACTCAGGTGCACGTCCACCAGGAATTACTAAAGCATCATAACTTTGATAATCAAGCTCCGCAAAAGTACCATTCAAAGTAAGATTATGCCCTCTTTTCTCACTATAAGTTTGGTCACCTTCAAAATCATGTATAGCAGTTCTAACTGCTTCACCACTTTTCTTATCCGGGCAAACCACTGTCACCTCATGCCCCACCATTTTTAAAGCTTGAAATGGTACCATTGCTTCATAATCTTCAACATAATCTCCGACTAAAATTAAAATCTTCTTTTTAGACATCACATGCTCCTCCTAATTTTTTTATAGTTTAAACAGTATTAATACACCATAATTATACATGTTTAAATATAAAAAAATCAATAAAAAACATTATGTATAAATTTATTAAAGTATAATTTAATTAGTATTTTAATAAACACTTGATTTGCTGGTGTTTTATTTAGAAAAAAATCTTCCCCACAAAAATAATTCTTGAAATTCCACGCAAAGGAAACCAGCATTGAATACTGGTTTCTTAATAAAATAAAGCCTATCTTAATTTGCTAACTAAAATTATAACTTCTCCTAAACTGGAATTCCCCCATTTGGTCCCTGTACTCTCACAGTTCCTGGTTTTCCAAATCGCAAAGGACTGGCTGGTAATGTATTAGTGAATTCAATCACATTACTTGGTGTATCCAGTACAGTAATTCCCATATCAATTACTACATTTTCTCGCAACTCTTCAGGTGAGATCAGTTTAAAATCAAGAAAAACAATCTCCGGACTCAATTGACAAACCATGCCTGCAGGCACTCCAGGCACATCACCAAAACCACTAAAAGGAATATCAACCCCATAATGATGTACAATGCCATCCGTACTCACAAAGAAGATCTGTTTGTGTAAAATCCCTTGAAAGATCACTTTATTCTCAATTACATAACATTCTAAATCACGAATCGAGGCTACAATCTCATCAATCTTCTCTGCTGGTAAAGGAAGGGTCAGAGTATCACTGACTAGGACTTGAACGATAGTTTCCGCAAGTACTGCCATTTTTTCCCCTTCTTCCATACTTTTGTTATATTATATGGTCACTTTGATTAAGCAGATCTATTCATAAGGCATTTAAATTCTATTTGAGGATATTAGCACATTTCCAAAATATAACTTTCATTGTATTCATAACAGTACCATTTTAACATATTTAGTATTTAATTAAATTAAAATAAATTTAATTTATAACAAAAAATATTTGTAATTTATGAAAAAACAATTGACTTTTTATAATATGCAATATACAATTCTTATCAAGACGCGCGTCCAAATTAAATACGCCTTAAGAAAGGGTTAAACCGATGAAACGTTTATTATTAGGCCTTTTACTATTACTCTCCTTCACTACGCTTATTTCAAGCTCATTCGCCGCAACCCAGAGTTCTTCCGATGCAAAAGATGTCGTTTTAAAACTAATTACCGCCATTAACAATCAAGACTGGAATGCTTATGTGAGCTTGCAATCAATGGAGAATAAAGCAACCTATCTTTCTTTTTTTAGCAACGCAGATAACAAACTAAATCAAGTTGGCTTATTCAACATTAAATCTGCCCAACTAAAAGAGATTAAAGAAATTACTCCACAATCAATTGCAATGTATGCCAACATCACCGGTTATCAAGAGAAGTATTCCGAATTAGCAGTATTTTTAACTGGGATTGATTGTACCATTTCGCAAGAAGATAAATATCACTTCAATGGTATCAATTATCGTTTAATCATTCTTGGTAAAGAATTTGAGCAATGGTATATCTTAGAGATGTCAGATGCTCCAATTGAAAGTCTGCTCTCTTTGGGCTTAGGATTTGGAAACAATAGCGAAAGAACTGCCTTACAAACAAAATCTAAGTTAATGAATTTATCAGGCTATACAACTTATAGCGACCATACTCGACCTTCAATTATCAGAGTGTATCGCGAGTCATTAAAGAAAGTCGAGTCGGTTGATTTTTATGAGTACTGCAAAAATGTACTCCCTAACGAATGGATTTCCAGTTGGTATACTAGTTATCCTGACGCTGTAAGAGCTGGCGCTGAAGCTGTAAAAATGTATGGCTGGTATCATGTTTATCATCCAAAATGGAGTTCTCTAGGAGCAGATGTCAAAGATACCACCTCCGATCAAGTCTATAAACCAGGTACCGCAACCGATAATACTACTCAGGCAATCAATGACGTCGGTGGTATTGGGTTACAAAATTCTAGTGGCTATGTCTTTGAAAGTCAATATTACGCAGGTACCAGTGGTTCTGCTGGAACAAAAAATTCAGGCAAAATGACCCAATATGGTACAGTATACTTGGACGATCATGGTTATACTTGGAAAGAAATGTGTAATTACTATTACGACTATTCCGATAAGTCAACTGATAAAATCTCATTTTTTACTTATTAATTTCAAAACCCTTGCTGCCGAATGCAGCAAGGGTTTTCTTTAGCTAACTAACTTGGGAATTAATAATTTCTGTCCCACTTGTAAAAGACTATTCTCATCCAACTGATTTACTTGCGCCAGCGAAGCTACGGTAGTCTGATAAGCTCTTGCTACCTGCCAGAGAGTATCTCCTGGTTGGGCGATATAAAAGAGCATACTTGGTCTGGTGTTAGGATCAACCGGATTTACCAAAGCACAATCCTGTAAAATCACCATACTACGTGCCACCTGAGTTAATGCTTTCAATTTTAACAATCCCTTTAAATGCAGATTCTCTGTCTCCAACACTTCTAATTCTAAGCTTTCAATCTCTAAATTCCAATCAATCATTGCTTCAGTTACCAAATCTACTAGATTAAATTCCCCGCTGATCGGAATACTATTATTCTTCCTACTCTCCCAAGCTGCTACTGCTAGTTCTACTCCTGCATCACCTTCAGTAATATACCACAGTTTAAGATCTAAGAACCCATGTACTACCAGCTTATCTGCTACTACTTCTGTTTTAATCTCGTGTAATTGAGCATTAATCGCTAGCTGACGCTCTAAAGCAGTAGCTCCCAGTGGCAGCTCCAAATTAAGATCTAAGGGAATCTCTCCATCCACCGTTTCAACTAATTCTTGAAAGCTTAATAAACCTTTTTTAAGATCAAGAATCTGATTTGATTCTGGCGTAACCGAGACCACAATCTCTGCTTTTTGAGTTGCAATCGCCTGTGCTTGACAATCCAGTTCAAGATAGCAACCTAATTCATGTGAGGAGATTGATTCAAAATACAAACCAGCTAATCTAATCTGCGGTAACAACTCTGTTCCTGATTCAAAACGTCCATCTTCCCAAGCTACTTCGAAGGGAATTGCTGTACCATTCTGGCGATTCCAATCATTTACGAAAACCTCAGTTGGTTGCCCTTCATCATCACATCCAACATAAATCAGACTAATCTCAAGCAAACCTTTTAAATTAGACCTGCCTTGAGTAACTTCGCCTTGCAATTGTACCGGATTAACTAATAATTCCAAAACTCGAGCGATCCCAGGTTTTAACTTCGGTAATAACAGACTGGTTTCAATATTAGTTTTAGTTTGATAAAACTCATTCATTTTAACTAGCTTAACCGTCTCTTTAGTAGCATTTACCTTCTCTGGTGCTAAAGCGGCAATATCCGTCAAAATCTCGCCCGTTTCTTCCTTACCACTGATAATCTTAATCTCTAGTCGTCCATAAAAATTAATTCGTTCAGCACCAGCCTGATCATAAAAACAACTCATCGGATTAACATTAACCACTAATTTTGCCTCTGGATCTAAATCAGGAAATTCAAATGATTCTTCATAACTAATCTCTGCTTCTTGCCATTCTGCTACATATTCACGTGGCACTCGAATACCCTCAGTTTCCGTTTGAGTGATCCCTTCTTCTCCCAAATATAATATGGAAGGCTGTACCTTACCACTAACTATAACCATACCTTGAACATTTCTCACTTCGGGAGTTCCCAATAACATTTTTCCATTAATAATCTTGGCAATCCGCGGTGAGTTTACACTTAATTTAAGCTGTGTTTCAAGATTAACTTGACGTAAATTTTCTGCCAAAGAACCTGGGTAATTAATCTGATTTGACTGACAAATAATACTCATTTCAAACTCCTTTCATTTCTTGATTTTTCTCTCATATGCTAACTCCAACCTATGCTTTCCAAACACTTCCACCTCCCGACCCTCCTTGGGGAAGGAATTTTTCTCAGAATAAGACATTTGACATATATATTTTCCGGCAAAGATCTTTTATTTTATCGAGTGAAAATATCAATATACTTTACAATAAAGATCTCTTATTTTATCGAGTGAAAATATCCAAAGCACTAAGGATTTTTCACGATGATAAAATGAATTAGATCTTTCGGAAAATATATAGAATTCTATGCAAGAAAAAACCCGGACATACCGAGTTAAATAATTTTAAAAAATATTTTTTAACCTTCATACTCAGCTATTGCAAAAGAGTCCTTGATAGCTTCGATTCCTGCTGCACCTAATTTTTGCAAACCATTCACTGTCATTCCTGCCAAATTCGACTTGGCAAGCTGCTGCATTAACAATCTCCATCCTTCAAGATTGCGATAAATCATTAAATGTGGCTCTTCATGACTAATATATCTAATCGTAGTTAAGCCTGTAGCAGAATTATATTTCGCCTCTCGAAAATGAACTGCATGAATAATCTTTGCTTCTCTAAAAGTAAGTTCACGCCATCTGCCGTTAGTTTGGTTAAAATCGTAGCCCCCTACTCGTTCCATAAGTACTGTACGTTTTGCCAATTCAAAACCAAACTTTTTTTCAATTACATGAACTCTGTTTTTCGCAACTCCTAATTCAGTTTCATCTATCTGGTTAAGCGGTTCCTCCAAGAAAAACAACTTGACATACTGACTCAATTTTTTAAAGTTTAAGTAAAAAACACGACTGTCAACTTTATTATTTAAAAATGATGGTAAAACTAAAAATTCGATTTGCTCCAGTTGCAGCACCTGATTTAGATCGCGCAACCATTTTTCCCACTGCCAAATTGTTTTTAATGAAGCTCGCCTCAGATCTAAGCCAATTTTAAATCCTTTTAACTGTTTAGCTTGTTTAAGTAATTCCTTCCAGTTTGATCTCGCCATTAATTCTTGCCAGATCTCCGCCTCAGCTGTAACTATCTGATAATTATCTATACTTAATTCTTCTTTTGCTTCTAGTAATCCACCTGTCTTAATTTGCCAACCATCTCTAATCTGACCCGTAGCATTAAGTCCAAATGTTTCTGATGAAACTTCATTCCATAAAAAAATCATCTTATGTAACAGCAGTAACTTCATGCCCAGATAAATTTTTTTTTGGGGATTTCCTTGTCCAGTCAAACTTCGCCATGCCTTTGGAGTTACTCCAAATTTTTCCGAGATACTATTTAGATTATCCCCAGGCTTTACTGTATAAATAGTTCTTCCTGTTCGATCTCCTATTTTTTGCAAGGCATTAATTACTATTTTACCTGCAATTCCGTCCACCTTCAACCTAAAAGCCCGTTGTGCCAAGATTACTGCTTCCATTGTCAACGCGCCATAAATTCCATCAATCTCGTAAAGATAAAAACCAGCTTGATAGAGTAAACTCTGCAACTGTTTAACATCTGTTCCGCTCATTCCCAAACACAAAACTCTTCTTCCTAAAGGAAGCTCGGTCGCTTTAACAATATTTAACGCCATGGTCTCCACTCCTCAAACTTCTGGCACTTCATTCAATTCTACACTATGCCTAAATCACTGCTTTGGTGTCAAAAAACAATTCTTTTCCCATAGAAATGATTGACTTTCTGATTGATAAAGTCTAAAATATATTCAAATGTCTTTTACTGAAACTAACCTATAATATTTTAGTGTTAAATACTTTCTAAAAGATCAATTTATTTTACCTTCGCGAAAAACCCACATTACGCTGGATGTTTTCACTCGGCAAAATAAAGTTCTTTACTTTTAAGTATATAAATCATTAATTTAATTTATCAAAATATGTCTTACAATAAACATTAGAGGAGATGAGCGAAGATGCCCAAAGTAGTTTTTTATGACACAACCTTACGTGATGGTGCTCAAGGCGAAGGAGTTTATTTTTCCGTTGAAGATAAACTGAGAATTGTAAAACAGCTTGATTTGCTAGGAATCGATTATATTGAAGGTGGCTGGCCTGGCTCTAATCCAAAAGATCTTGAATTTTATCACGAAGCTGGTAAGCTTAACTTAAAACATGCTAAATTAGCAGCTTTTGGCAGCACTCGCAGAGTCAGCAATGCTCCCCAAGATGATAAAATTCTAAATGATCTGCTTGCTACTGGCACTAAAATTGTAACAATTTTTGGTAAAAGTTGGGATCTGCACGCCACTGAAGTACTACGGATCAGTCTTGAAGATAATCTTGCTCTAATTGAAGACTCCGTGGCTTTTCTAATTGCCAATGGACGTGAAGTAATCTATGATGCAGAGCATTTCTACGATGGCTATCTGGCAAATCCAAATTATGCTCTCGAAACACTAAAAGCAGCTTTGCGTGGTGGTGCCTCCTCAATAGTGCTTTGCGATACCAATGGAGGAATTCTTCCTTTGGAAGCAGTTGAGATCTTCAAACAAGTTCAGAAAGAAATTACTGTTCCGATTGGAGTTCATTATCATAATGATGCCGGAATAGCAACGGCAGCTTCAGTAATGTCAGCACAAGCAGGCGCATTTCAAATTCAAGGAACTTTTAATGGTTATGGCGAACGCTGTGGTAATGCGAATCTTTCCAGTATTATTCCTACCATGATCTTAAAACTCGGTTATGAATCAACCATTAACCCACAATTACATTTATTATCCCAAACCTCTCGTTTCATCTCGGAATTAACCAATTTACATCACGATGAACGCCAACCTTATGTAGGAGCCTCGGCATTTGCTCACAAAGCAGGTACGCATGTGGATGCAATTTTAAAAAATTCCAGAACATTAGAGCATATTCAAGCAGAACAAGTTGGCAATGCACGTCGCTTCCTTTTATCAGATCAAGCAGGTCGGAGTACGATCTTAAATCGAGTTCAAGAAATTGCACCTGAAGTTACTAAAGATAATCCACAAATAACTACACTAACTAAAAACCTAAAAGAACTAGAGAATCTCGGCTACCAATTCGAAGCTGCGGAAGCTTCTTTTGATCTACTAATTAAAAAAGCATTTAACCTATATGAAAAAGTTTTTACGCTTGAAGGATTTAGAATTATTGTTGAAAAACGTGGTGAGCAACCAGTTTTTTCAGAAGCCACGATTAAGATCGGGGTCGGTAATGAACGTGAAATCTCTGCTGCAGAAGGCGATGGTCCTGTAAACGCACTTGATTCGGCCATCCGTAAAGCTTTACAGCGTTTTTATCCAGAAGTTAATGAGATTGGCTTAATTGACTATAAAGTAAGGGTTCTAGACGAAAAACTCGGCACTGCTGCCAAAGTACGTGTATTAATTGAGAGTTCAGATGGGAAAAACAGCTGGGGGACAGTTGGAGTTTCAGAAAATATTATTGAAGCCTCATGGGAGGCTTTGGTTGATAGTATTGAGTATGGAATTCTCCAGCACCAAAATCGCCCGCAGGAAAAGTGAAATCTAAAAACAAGTCCTCGCATTTTTGATGCAAGGACTTAATTTTTTTTAATTCGGTTGTTTGACTAATTCTACCCGACGATTTTTGGCACGCCCTGCTTCGCTATCATTATTGGCAATTGGTACTAATTGTCCCACACCATGTGCAGCTAAACGTGTTGGATCTATCTCATATTGATTAATCAACACTTCAACTACAGCTTCTGCTCTTGCTTGTGAAAGCATTAAGTTATAATGAAAATCCCCAATAATATCAGTATGCCCTACTACATAAATCTTTAAGTCTGGATTCTGTTTTAAAACCGCTGCAATCTCGTCAATTGTCGGTATCGAATCAGGTCTGATCTCAGCTCGATCAAAATCAAAATTAATTCCATAAACCTCTACTTTACCAGTCTCTTCGATCGCCGTCAAAATCTGTTTTCTTTCCAATAGTGGTGTAAGATACTTCTTATTCCGATTTGGATAATTATTAGTTGGAGCAGATGGAGTACTCTCTGGAACTCTTGATTTAATCGGAGTCGGAACTGGAGTTGTAGTTGGTTTTACTGATGGTGCTGATGATTTGGTTGGAGTTGGAGATTGCGGCACACGCATTCCGTACGCGGTTTTAATGGAATTACCTCCTAGTATCAAAAATATCAAACCAATTCCTACCAAAAGTCCTTTTCCCAAGCCGGTTTTCTTTGAGGGTTCTTTCATCTCAACAAAATACCACCTTTTCCATTAATTGTTACTATCAAACCCCTACATCTAATCTCTATGTATACTATATCAAAATAGAATATAATTTGTAAACTAAATTTTATAACAAAAAATAAAATAGACATACTAAAAATTATTTTTTAGTATGTCTGCAAATTTAATATATACTTTTAAAAAATATGTTTATGGTAAAGTATATAAATTAAACGTTAAAATAAATTATCCATTACATTTAACCAATTCCACCCGACGATTTTTTGAACGTCCTTCATCAGTATCATTAGTAGATATTGGTGCTACTTGTCCTAACCCATATGCTGATAAACGATCTGAAGCTATTCCATAGCGACTAATTAAAGCATCCACTACTGCTTGTGCTCGCTCTTTAGAAAGCTTAATATTATATTGATAATCACCAACGATATCTGCATGTCCCACAATATAAATCTTTAATTCGGGATTCTGCTTCAAAACAGCCGCAATTTCATCTAAAGTTGGTTCTGAATCAGGGCGAATATCTGCACGATCAAAGTCAAAATTAATTCCATAAATCGCTACTCTGCCAGTTTTTTCAATTCCAGATAATATTTTTTTCTTATTTAAAAACGGCTGAATATATTTTTTCTGACTATTGCTAGGGCTATATTTTGGCTTTGCTGGAGATTTTGGTGGACATACACTAGGAACCGGACTTGGATATACCTCTGGAGATGGACAAACAATTGGTGTTTTTGGACACTTACTTGGAGTTGGTCTTACACACTTACTTGGAGTTGGTCTTACACACTTACTCGGAGTTGGTCTTACACACTTACTTGGAGTTGGTATTACACATGAATAAGCAGGATTAGAAAGAACATTGTAACCTACTAAAACAGTGGCAATTGACACTCCAACTAAAATAGTTTTAACCAAAAAATTTTTTTTAGAAACAGATACCAAGAATCATTCCTCCTTATTTACACCAAAAGATCCAAAATTAATTAAGCACGTTTTACCAGTTCGATACGACGATTTTTAACACGACCTTTCTCGGTCATATTGGTATCAGTTGGTGCTAATGGACCTACCCCATAAGAGAGAATTCGTTTTGGGGAAATACCATACTTTACGACTAATTGTTTGACGATTGCATCAGCACGTGCTTTAGAAAGTTTTACAATTTTATTGAAATCCCCTTCCATGTCTGTATGCGCTACAATAAACAATTTAATCTCCGGATTTTGTTTTAGATAATCAGAGATTGCCATAAATGCTTTATCTGATTCAGGTTTAATCATAGCAGTATTATCTTCAAAATAAATATCATAAATCATAGCTTTGCCATATTTGCTTATATCTTTGGCAATCTGTTCAGGATTGCTTTCAATATTCACAGGTGCTGCTTGAATCAGATTTCCAAAAACCAAAAGGCTGATTACTAAAATGAAAAAAGTAAAATTCTTTTTAAAGCTCATGCTCTTCCTCCTGAATAATTCTTGCTTTTTAATAATCCTAAACTATGTGTATTTGAGTCACTATTAAAATATTCTTGCAATCACCTCCTTTTAATTCATTTTACCATTATTTTCTATAAATAACATGAAACTCCTGCCTAATTTTAACATTTTTTCCTAAAAAATTGAAATTTTTTTAGTCTATCCCTAGAAGTACTCTCGGTATGCTGTCCAACACATCTATATATTTTCCAAAAGATCAAATGTATTCTATCTTCACAAAAAAACCCTTAGTACACTGGATATTGTTATTCAATATAATAAAAGACGTTTACTGTAAAGTATATATCACTGAAAACTCAACAATATTCTTTAGGTTTTTTATATAGTATAATAATATACCAATTTTGCCGAAAAAGTCTATAACTAATTTTAAATTGATTTAAAAAAAAGCAAACCAAGAATTAACTCAGTTTGCAAATAAACTAACATTAAAATTGACAATTAACTTTTTATTCTTACCAATTCCACTCTACGATTTAATGCTCGACCTTCATCTGTATCATTGCTAGAAATCGGAGCTGTTTGTCCTAGTCCATATGCAGTAACACGATGCGGCTCAATTCCATAACGACTAATTAAGGCATTTACTACTGCTTGTGCTCTTGCTTTTGAAAGCTTAACATTATAGTTAAAATCACCAACAATATCAGCATGACCAACAATATAAATTTCTAATTTTGGATTTTGTTTTAAAACCGCAGCAATCTCGTTTAAAGTTGGTTCTGAATCAGGACGAATATCAGCACGATCGAAATCAAAATTAATACCATAAATAGCCACCCGACCAGTTTGCATTATACCACGTAAAATCTTTTTCTTACTCAAAGGAGCAACTGGTGGTTTATAACTTGGTTTTGGATTTGGCACTGGTGGCTTAACACTTGGTACTGGACTTGGTATTGGACAGCTTGGCACTGGTGGCTTAACGCTTGGTACTGGACAGCTTGGTACTGGACTTGGTATTGGACAACTCGGTATTGGCGGTTTACAACTTGGTATCGGACAGCTTGGTCTTGGTTTATGACTTCTTGGCGGTTTACAACTTGGTATCGGACAACTTGGTCTTGGTCTATGACTTCTTGGTGGCTTAACGCTTGGTACCGGACAACTTGGTACTGGTGGCTTAATGCTTGGCACCGGACAGCTTGGTATCGGACAACTTGGTCTTGGTTTATGACTTCTTGGCGGTTTACAACTTGGTATCGGACAACTTGGTCTTGGTCTATGACTTCTTGGTGGCTTAACGCTTGGCACC
>JBFYZC010000416.1:0-2897 GCA_041309705.1 Bacillota bacterium
GATTGCCTGTTTACTCTTGGTAAACGCAGGGGGATCCAGAATCACCACGTCATATTTTTCCTTATGTGCTACTTGCTCTCGTAAGAAATCAAAGGCATTTGCTTCTTCAAACGAACAACGTTCACTGAGCTGATTTAACGCCGCATTATTACTGGCAAGCTCTACTGCTTCTTTGGAGATGTCCACTCCCAAGACCGAAGCCGCGCCATACTGAGCCGCGTGCAACGCAAAACTTCCGACATGACAGAAACAGTCCAAAACCTTGCGCCCCTGCACATAATCCGCGAGACGCGCCCGATTGGCTGATTGATCGAGAAAATAGCCCGTCTTCTGCCCTGAGAGCAGATCGACTTGAAATTTAATCCCGTTATCATTAATTATTACTCTTTCCGGACAGCTCCCATAAACGCAACCCGCCCGTTCTTCCAAGCCTTCCAGACGGCGTACCGCGAGATCACTTCGTTCAATGATTGCCTGAGGATGACACAATTCCACCAGTAATTCAAAGATCATTTCCCGATTAACTTCCATCCCCATGGTCAAAATCTGCACCACTAGATAATCTCCAAAACAATCTACTACCAAACCCGGTAACAGATCTGCCTCGCCATAAACCAATCGATACGCGACAGCCTCTGGTTTCGCCATCTTCCGGTATGCTAATGCTTTTTCCAGACGACGCTTAAAAAATGCCCGATTGAGCTCTGTGCGTTCATTGGTTAAAAGTCGAATTGCAATCTGCGAAGCCTGATTATAATAACCCTGTCCCAAAAAACGTCCCCGATGATCCAGAATCTCTACTAGATCACCCGATTTTATTTCAATATCAATTGTACCGATCTCTCCTTGATAAATCCAGAGATGACCAGCTTTAGGTCTTCTTTCTTTACCAGTTTTCAAAAAAACCTGCTTCATCAATCCCGCTCCTTATATAAATCCTCAATAGTCGGTACTAGTATTCCACTAAATATCGTTTTTTCCCTTTTTTAGTCTGAAAATTTAAAAACCAGCGAGTTATCCCCGCTGGTTAAATGTGACCCTCTAAGTATTTAGTTGGTGTAAAAAACCACCCGATCCTTTACTTTAACACGATATTTACTGTTTAAACGACTTACCAGCGCACAGGTAGTGATATTGCTCTTCACGCCAACTGCTTTAACAACTGCAATCGGAGTCGTTACATAATCAAGAATTTTACCTGTGGCAGGATCCTTGATGGTATTAATTACCCGATTAACCTTAAACTTCATGCCAACTTTCACACCTTGATTATAACCAATGTTAATCGAGACAGTGCTGCTACCAACATAAGCCACCAGACCAGAGAGAGTTTTATTATTAGTGGTGGCAGCAGCCGGAACACTTGAAGTAACGGCAAATTCACGACTCGCAAAAGCATCCGCTACTTGGGTGACTGCATCACGCAGCGCCATTCCCAGATGGGTCTTACGGAATTCTTCACTACCAAATTTCAAGGTATTCCAATCAATCTTCACCCCGACATTAGTCTGCTTCTTCTCACCAGTTCCGGTCACTCCGGCTTTGATCTCCGCTGAGCCTGTATCGACCATACGCGCATCAATCACTACTCGCGCAGTCGAAGCACTAATTCCCAAACCATAACCATTCTTCAGATCAACATTACCTTCACTGGTTTTGATACTAAAATCAGTCACCTTACCCATTACCAGCAGCTGTACACCCAAAATTTTCCCAATTCGGGCGGCACTGCCAGCCTCCATTCGACCACTTGCTCCCAGATTCTGTTCTGCCAAAACTTTATCTAATTGCTCACGTTCCATCACTCGAAACTTGCCCGTCGCCAAAAGTGCATTAACTAATTCATCGGCGACACCCTTACCAACATCAAAACCTTGAAATGGATTACGATCTTTAATTGAACCATCATCAAAAGGCATCACCGCGATTCGATAAAGTCCTTGCCCCCAAACCGGCAGAGAAATCATGGAAACGGTCACCATTAATGATACTAACAAAACCAGCAAACCCTTCTTCTTCAAAAAAAATCCCTCCTAAATATGTTTATGACTGCAAACCACATGTAACCAGATTATAGCATAATTTACACTATCTAAGCAAGCAGTAAATAATTACCAAGATTGCTTTCGAAATTTCAACTCTCCCACAATCTCAGCATACTTCAGTTATCGACACTCACCTTCTTTCCCTATAGTTAAGGTTTATTTTTTATTACAAAATTTTGACGTATTCCATTCAAGTTGTGTTCCTGATTTTTCCCATTAAAAAATCCTCCTTGAAAATTCAAGAAGGATTTTTGATAAACAAATATTTTTTACGGCTCAATACCCCAGATCAAGATGTCACCATGCTGTACGGTTACTCTCTCCCAATCTGCTGCACCGGTTGGATTAAAGGAGTAGTCATCTGCCTGATTGTAATTACTCCAGTCATTTTTGGCAAAACGACATTGAATCTCCAAAGTCTGTCCCGATGCAAGTTTCCCGGCAGTACTTTGAAAACTAATCTCTAGGCAATAATCAGCACCAGTTTTAGCCGGAGTTAATTTAACAAAACTGCCATTCAAGACATTCCCAATTCCTTGATGCACTCCTGGGGCAGTAATCGCTGCCTGATCACACCAGAAACTCTGTTGTTTCTCACCATCAATCGTGTAATAGTATCTGATTTTCGTCTTGGTCAGATCAATCATGGTTTTACCAGTGTTTTGAATTTTAAAGAGACAACCAATCGAACCATTAGCAACACTGGTATTGTTATTAATCATCTGTACCTTAACTTTATAAACCTCGGCAAGTTTTACCTTAATCAAGGCTGCATCTGACATCTTGGTAGCTTCATTGGAGGCAACGGCTTCAGCGGCAACCTTGAAATTCACAACATCACCAGGATTACCA
>JBFYZC010000417.1:0-17528 GCA_041309705.1 Bacillota bacterium
ATTTCGAGTTACTCCGGTATAATCATGAATCTTACCATTAAAATTTGCTGGAGCTTGCCAAACAACTGGTACTCCTTTAACTTTAAGATCGCCCCCAATCTCACCTCCGATTTTCGCCTGGGTTAAACTGGTGAACTCTACTAATTGATCAACCTTTCCCAGTAAAGTTAACTCTTGAAAAGAACCTAAAATACCCCCCTGAACATGCGATTCAGCTCTGGCATTCAAAGATGAAGCTACTCCGGTTAAATTTCCAGCCACTACTCCCTCAAAAAAGATTTGATTTGCAATAACCCGAAGATTCTGTCCTATTTTACCTTCGATAGACAAAGTATCCGTAACAACCCCAATCAAATCTCCTTCAATTTTTCCCTTGATGATTACCTTCTTTCCCCAAACCAAGAGATCCCCTTTTACTACACCTAATACTTCCAGACTCTCTCCTTGAAAAATAAGATCTCCTGCAACCACTTGCCCTTTTTCAATTATTTGTTGTTCATTACCAAAACTCCAAGCTGCAGCCTGTCCTGGTAAAGTAGTAACTAATATCAGAAAGAGCATGAACAGCAAAGTCAAACCTCTTTTCATGCTATCACACCTCACAAACTAACCTGAATTAAATCTCGATCCATCTTTGCCATGCCTTCTTTTAATTTGGCAGCAAACCCAGAATCCTGAGTTATACAGGCAGCACGAATCTGCCTCATAATGTCGATTCCGCGTCTAAATGTTTGAACAATATCGCCTTCTTGAACCGAACCTGCTTCTTTCAGCAATTCCGGAAAGGAGATCCCTTGACTCCAATGATAAGCCAAATTAGACATAAAAGGATGAAATCTGGCATCACTTTCATCTACTCCATAACGGTAAACTAAATTACGAATAACAGCTTTAATTGGCTTAATCTCAAATGGTAATTGTCGTGGATAAAAATCATTCTTCCGTGGTTCATAATCAATTCCTACCATTACCGCATTTAATTGATCTACATCCAGTTCATGGAGATAGCCACTAAAATACAGCTCACTAATTAGTAATTCCTGAATATAAATTTGAGCTGCAAATTCACCACGCGGTAACAGCACTCCATCTTTCAGATAATCCAAATCTTCCAAAATACTCTGCTTTAAATCCAGCGCTTCATTAAATCTTCCCGAAATAATAATCCGCGCAGTCCGTTCAGATAGTAAATTCACTCGCTGATTCAACTCTGCCCAATCTTTAATCTGTACCTCGCATTTTTTCTTTGCTTCAGCTAAACAAGTACGAGGCGTAACCGAAGCCAGATGCACCTTCATCTCCTCAATCTCTGCGAGAATCGCCTCTTTAGCACGACCTTTGATAAAACGCAACCGTCGCTGTTTTTTCTTCATTTTATGCCGTAATTTTTGATAGATCAAAGGACAACACGGGTCTTCACGGTCATTACAGAGGGTTGCCGAAAGTGAATCTAGCTTTTGATGATCTTGAGTTAATTGTTGATCAATCTGACGCTTGTCATTACGCGCTTGATAGGTGGCGAAGTTTTGATCCAAAATTAATGAAATCTCATTTTGGGCATGATTCCGATTTAAATTAAGTACCGAATTATATGAGAGATTAAACTGACTCCTTAATTCTTCAATCTCATCCGCTTTCGTACTTGGAAATTCTTCCGGATGAAAATTACGCAAGTTTGCCAGAATATAGACACTACCCTTGGAATCAATTCCACGTCTGCCTGCTCTTCCTGCCATCTGAAAATACTCCAGATTGGTCATGGGACGGAACATAATTCCATCAAACTTCGCTGGGCTATCAAAACAAACTGTTTTAACTGGGTAATTAATCCCTACTGCAAAAGTTTCAGTCGCATACATTACTTTGATTAAACCCATTCCAAATAGCGTCTCAATAATCTCTTTCAAACCAGGCAGCAGTCCCGCATGATGATAGCCAATTCCTTTGACCAACATATTTTTCGCCTGTAACACCGTTTTTAAATTAGCAATTCCATATTCGATTGCCAAACGCTCAAAGACATCCTCAGCTTGTCTGGACTCGCCTATAGTCAAAAAATTCTTAACATAGCTAAGTTCCAATGCTTTTGCTTCACATAAACGTCGGCTAAAAACAAAATACAAACAGGGAAAGCCATTACGTGGTGCTAGATACTTGATCAAGTCGATGTGCGTAGTCTCATTTTCACGTCCACTAACTGGATAATAATCATCTGCTTCATCTAACTCACGCCAATACTTCTCTACTTTGGCTAAAGTAGTCGCTTCCACATGTTTTTCAAAAACAAAATGCTCTAAAGGAACTGCGCGATCTTTCTTCACGATCACTGAGACCTGATGCTGTTTGATCTCACTAATCCAGTCTGCTAATTCATAGACATTAGGAATAGTCGCCGAAAGCCCCAGCAATCTCATCTCTGGGGGCATAAAAATAATTGACTCCTCCCAAACTGTGCCGCGATCCTCATCCGAAAGATAATGAATCTCATCGAAGATAATGTGGGAGATTTCGTTCAAGCGTTGCTGGTCTTGTTGTAAAATATTGCGAAAAATTTCCGTGGTCATTAAACAGACTTCTGCCTCGGAATTAATCACCACATCTCCA
This sequence comes from Bacillota bacterium, assembly GCA_041309705.1. Taxonomy (GTDB): domain Bacteria; phylum Bacillota; class UBA4882; order UBA8346; family UBA8346; genus JBFYZC01. Next base: position 2,605 of record JBFYZC010000417.1, read on the forward strand.
GTAACAATTCCCACTCGTTCTGCGCCATAGAGATTTTTAAACTCTTTAAACTTCTGATTTGATAAGGCTTTGATTGGAGCAGTATAAATAATTCGTGAACCTTTAGCAATTGCCTGATCAATTAAATAATCCGCAATTAAAGTCTTTCCTACTCCAGTAGGTGCAGAAACCAAGACTGAATTTCCCTGTGCAAGTTCCGCAATCGCCTGCTGTTGAAATTCATCTAAACGAAAATTACGATAATAATCAGGAATCATATTCTGTAAACTCATATTTGCTCCTTAATTAAGATAATCATATCAATTAAGCTTACCCTCAATTAATACACTTAGTCTTTAAATTATTCCCACATTATAATCCTAATATTTCACCAACCACTTGAGCAAGTTCTGTTTTAGCACAAATTTTCTGATGAAGAATTTTCTGCTTAGCTAAACCACTTAAACTATCAGGAACTTTCATCTGTGCCAGCTGCGCAAGTTCATCCAATAATTTAAATTCATCCTGTTCAAGCTGAGCATCTTCTTTTTTGATTGCCTGCAGTACACTCGAAGCAAATTTAAAGGGACTGGCGGTGCTCGCAATGAGATTTGGGGTCGGATCAAGCGTTGCTTGTTGATATTCTTGATAAACTGCAACCCCCACTGCGGTATGTGGATCAATCACAATTTTTTCTGTTTGATAGATTTGTCGAATTACTTGTTTGGTCTCATCCTCTGAAGCAAATCCACCATCAAAATCTTGCTTTAGTCGGGCTAAAGTCTCCTGATCCAGCTGGTAGCGTCCTGTTTCTTGCAGCTCTTGCATCAATTCTTTAACAACTTGAGGCTTTTGATTCACTAAATAGTAGAGTAAGCGCTCTAGATTGCTGGAGATCAGGATGTCCATCGAAGGAGAGATCGTGGTATAAAAGTCACGCTGACGATTATAGATTCCGGTATTGATGAACTCACTTAAGACATTATTCGAATTAGAAGCACAGATCAGTTTGCCCAAAGGCAGTCCCATCTCTTTAGCAAGGTACGCAGCTAAAATATTACCAAAATTACCAGTTGGCACAGTTACATTTAATTTTTCCCCAATTTTTAAAACACCTTGACGACAAAGCTCAAAATATCCATAAAAATAGTAGACAATCTGTGGCACTAATCTCCCCCAGTTAATCGAGTTTGCTGAAGAAAAGACCATCTGCTGCTTGGCTAATGTTTTAGCTAACTCAGGATCTGTAAAAATCTGTTTGACCGCATTTTGGGCATCATCAAAATTTCCCTTGATTGCTACTACCTCTGTATTCTCCCCCAGCTGCGTTACCATTTGCAGGCGTTGAATCGGGCTAACTCCTTCTTCGGGATAAAAGACAATCACTCTTGTTCCTGGTACATCGCGAAATCCTTCCAAAGCAGCCTTGCCGGTATCACCCGAAGTAGCCACTAAAATTATAATCTCCGCCGTCTCTCCCGATAACTTGGAGGCTTCAACCATTAAATGTGGCAACAGTTGCAAAGCAAGATCTTTAAAAGCACAAGTAGGACCATGCCATAATTCAAGTAAGTATTGACCATCAGACAATTTGGTCACGGGGGTAATCTCAGCCGCAGCAAACTTCTCTGGATAATCATAAGCAGCTTTAATCATCTCGGCGAGCTTTGCTGGTGCAAAATCAGACAGATACTCCTGAATAATCGCCAATGCTAATGCTTGATAATTCAACCCTGCCAATTCATGAAGTTTTGCTTGATTAAACTTAGGAATTTTGTTTGGGGTAAACAAGCCTCCGTCAGGAGCAATTCCCAGTCGAATTGCAGTTGCTGCATTAACTTGAGTTGCACCTCTAGTACTAACATAATTCATCAAAATCACTCCTTTGAAAGACAGGTTATTCTACGTGCCTCAAGATAAAAACGTTTCTCCTCTGCTTCACCCATCGAAAAAGTCTTGCGTGGTAAAACTCCCTCTTTAATTACTGTTTTAAAGAGATCTTCCTTCGCCATGGGAGGCAGATAAAGACCAATATTTCCAGGACGTACCCCTAATTCAGCTACCACATCCGCACCATGAATATAGTCAATGCTAAGCTCGGAATACCAACTACTTAAATAATCCAAAAAGTTTTGTACCGCTCCCACTGCCAGTTGAAATTTTGATTCCCAAAAAATCAAACTACCCTCTCCAAAACTACCAATTAACTCAACGCAATGGGTCGCTTCATGCTGTTCGGAACCTTCTAGTTGCTTGGTCAACTCCAAACTCAACCTAGCACCAGTTTCTGTATTATAACGTGCTATTGCTTGCTGTAAATCTGCTAACTGACAGTTAAAGACCACCCGATGAATTGGCTCAAAGACCATGCCGGAATCATGTAAATTTACCAATTCCACTAAAGCATAACGAGCAGGATGTGTGGCTAGTTCCTCTGTTGTTAATTCTAATTTTGTTTCTTCCCAAACTGCTTTCGCGGTTGCTAAAGAATGATTACCGTCTCCCACCGCAAATAACAACGGGTCTTCATTATTGATAGTTGCCATTAATTCTGCCAAGCCATCTCTAATCCCAGCAAGCAGAGACTCTTCCTGAACCTGATATCCCGTAACTTTACCACCATTCATCATTAACTCAGTTTCATATAACTTTTTTAACTGACCCACTTTAGCTGCTAATGGCTCAAGCACCAATCCTTGCGGGTCATCAAATAAGACCATAATATGAGGCAGTTCCAAGCTCGCCCCAGAACGAATCTTCACTCGTGGGGGAATCCGTTCCAAGACCGTACCTTCAGTAGCACGAATTAAACTGGTTGCTCCTATTTGATAATTATAGCATTCTAGATCCAAAGCCACCATTAAACCTTTACGTAATTTCTGATGGCTGGTTTGACGTTCCACATAAATAAAACCCAAGCCTTGCGAGACCAAAACTCCACTTTCTAAATACTCTTGCATCTGGCGTTTAATCAGTCCAATTCGTTCGGTCTCATTAGTAGTGCCTAAATAGACTTCAGGGAAGATTAATTGCAAAGTCGAAGGAGCATCACCAACTAATTTGGCTACCTCTTCCCAATATTCCAATTGTGATGTATATTGATCGCAGGCAACCACTGCCCACTTTTGAAGATCCACTGTTGTCTGTGGCAGATATATCTCCGGAATCTGTATCCCAAAAGCTGAAAAATCAATCACAAGTAATCAACTCCTACATTATGTCGTACTTTAGTAAGGTAATCACTTGCTACTGCGCGAGCTTTAACCGCACCCTGACGCATAATCTCACGTACTTGCTCTTCGCTAATTGAAGCACGTTTCTCACGGTATGGTGCAAAATACTCCCAAATAGTCGCAAATAGCTCCTTTTTCATCTCGCCATACTTTAGCCCAGGTGTCAAAAAACGGTCTTTCAGATTCTCTTTGCCTGCTTGATCAAGAAACAATGCATAAAGATCAAAGAGAATATTTCCTTCGATTGGTTTGGGTTCATTAACCGGAGTCGAATCTGTCTTTAAAGTCATAATCTTCTGTTTCAAAACCGCTTCTTCAGCAAAGATCTCAATTGCATTGCCATAAGATTTGGACATTTTCTGTCCATCCAAACCAGGCACCAATGCGAGCTCTGGCTGAATATCAGGCTCTGGAATTACAAAAGTCTCACCATAAGTATTATTAAAACGTAGTGCCAGATCACGCGCCACCTCGACATGCTGTTTCTGATCCTTACCAACCGGAATCCTTTCGGCACCATAGAGTAGAATATCTGCTGCCATCAAAACTGGATATGAAAAAAGTCCATGACTGGCAGCGATTCCCTTGGCAAGCTTGTCTTTATATGAATGGCATCGTTCCAAGAGTCCCATTCCAGTGATATTACTTAGATACCAGGTCAGCTCAGTTACTTCCGGGACATCTGACTGTACCCAAAAGATTGACTGCTCCGGATCAAGTCCTAATGCCAAAAAATCAGCAATCGCCTCATAAGTTTGTTGGCGTAATTTTGGTGCATCAAATACCGAGGTCAAAGCATGAAAATTCACTACAAAACAGAAAAGCTCATGCTGTTCTTGATACTCAATCATTCGCTTCATCATCCCAAAATAGTTGCCCAGATGAAGACTGCCTGATGGTTGAATTCCTGATAAAATACGCAATATTATACACTCCTTTAATTGCAGGATTTATTAATCATTAAAAATAAATAATAAAATTTGGTTGCAAAGCAATACCTTCTAATTATATCAAACGAACTCAAGATTTGAAACAGATTAAAGTTAAACTTAAAAAAAATTTACCATTTAACCCCTCACTGAAAAATCAATGACAAGCTAAATGGATAAAATTAGTTATAAAAATTTTTATCAAAAATAAAGATCATTCTCTAAGCGGCATCTGGCAGTCTTTGTTTGATAAATTCTTCAATCAACTTCTTAATCTCTGGATCGGGAGCGATCTTTCTTAAATCCAAAACCTTTCCTTGAAAACGTAGCAGCTTCCAACCACTCTTAGTTGGTTGTAAAGTCAGATCTAATCTCCCCAGATAACGCCCACCTGAACCAGTTTGCACAATTGGAATTCCATTTACCACTACTGGTTTATGCAATAAAGTATGTGAATCACCACCAATGATTGCGGTCAATTCTTGACCCTGACGGGCTAGTTTCTTATCTGCTCCAAATCCGATATGCGTCAAAGCGATTACTATTTCTGACTTCTGCTTAATTTCTGGTAAGAGCCGCGTTAAAGTAGTCTCAGGTGACTCCACACTCCAACCCATAAATTGTGGGTAAAAATTCGGTTTAGTCGAGGTTAGACCAATGAACCCGACTTTAATTCCAGCTACTGGAAGAATTATATATGGTTTTACTCCTTCTGGAAGACTCTTAGTCTCATCAACGATTAAGTTAGCTCCCAAGATCGGAAATTTCGCCTGCCGAATTCGCTCAAATAAAATTTTTCTTGCCAGATTCAGATCCCACACAGCTTTGAATTCATTATTCCCCAAGACCATCAGGTCGTATTGCAACTGATTCATGACTGCAAATTCCAATTCCCCATAAAAATAGGTGGCATAAGACCCACGGGTAAAAATATCTCCCGCATCTACTAGTAGTACTCTCCGTTCAGTAGCACGAATCTGTTTGATTAAAGTGGCTCGTTTGGCGAGTAATTCCATTGAAGCACCATGAAAGTCATTGGTATGCAAAATAGTCAGACTTACTTCATTTACTGTTTCAGCACGAACTATGCTAAACAAACAACAACAGAGTAGCATCCATGCATAAATCCTTTTCATCCTCCAACTACCTCGGCTACAACTCGACCAATCGCCTGATTCAAAGATTCTGCTTCTTTCGCTGCCGCAGCTTGAAAATCAATCCCACTAGAAGCATAGAGCACACTGCGTGAAGCATTAATGATAATTCCATCACCTGCAGCTGTTAGACCATTCCTTACCGTAGCTTCAAGATCACCACCCTGCGCGCCAATTCCCGGAATCAACAATGGTAAATTGGGCGCAACTTGACGCACCTCCAAAAGTTGCTCTGGATAAGTTGCACCAACCACCAGACAACAATTGCCATGCTGATTCCATTCGGTACTCACCCTACGGGCGACAATGCGGTAGAGTGGCTCGCCATCAATTTTTAACTCCTGAAACTCTCCCGCTCCAGGATTTGAAGTATGACAGAGTACAATCACTCCAAAATCTTGACAGTCCAAAAATGGCTGCAATGCTTCTTGTCCAAGATAAGGATGAACCGTAATTGCCTGCGCTCCTAAAACCTGAAAAGCTTCCTTGACATAACCTGCGTTGGTGTTCCCGATATCTGCTCGTTTGGCATCCAAGATAATTGGGATTTCCGGATAGTTCTGACGCAGATATTGATTAGTCTGAATTAGTGCCTCTAAACCATCCACTCCATAACCTTCATAAAAGGCAACATTTGGCTTGAAGGCACAAACATATGGTGCAGTTGCTTCAATAATTGCCCGATTATACTCAAAAATCGTCTCGCTGATTGAATTTCTTCTAACTACTGCTGGTATCTTTTCGTAATCAGTATCCAAGCCCACACAAAGAAATCGTTTTGCTTGCCAATGTTGTTTTAACATTTCGATAAAGTTTGCCATTCTAAAATCCCCTCGCCTCTATATTTTAAAACTTATTTTCAAAAAATTAACTTCGCCATTTTGATCAAGCTTCCTTCTTGTATACTTTTCAAAAGATCTAATTTATTTTATTTTCCTAAAAAATCCTTAAGATGCTGGATATTTTCACTCAATATAATAAAAGATCTTTACTGTAAAGTATATAGCAGGATTTTTTTTACTAAAACGAGAAGAAATTAAATAAGTAAAGTATATAATGGGAGGAAAATCATGGATAAACTCAGCAAATGGCTGATTGGAGTAGGGGTATTGCTCTTTTTTACCATTACTGCTCTTTCTGCTCGATATCTAGACTGGCTCTGGTTTAAAAGTTTAGGAGCAACTACAGTCTTTTGGGTTCCTTTATTAACTGGTCCATTAACCAAGCTAATCCTTGGCTTATTAGTCGCTCTGTTTTTTATTGCCAATCTTTTCATTGCCGCACGAGCTTTTAACCGTCTCAAAGTTGTCGATCATCTCTGGCCTGATCTCAATAGCAAAACTATTTTACTGCCTGGTTTGGTTGCCAGCCTCGCCTTAGCAGCAGTACTAACCGCGGGAGTCAATCTTGATTGGACAGTGGTTCAGCAGTTCTTAAATCAAGTCAAAGTAGGACAGACTGACCCGATCTTTCATCAAGATCTTAGCTTCTATCTCTTCTCATATCCTTTTTACAACAAATTAATTAATCTCTTACAGATTGCTACTTTTTTTGGCTTAATCATTTCAGGAGTGATCTATTTCCTTGCCAAAGCTTTCTGGCGTCAAGGTCGTAGTTGGGAATTATGGCATCCTGCCAAATTGCATCTTACGGTTTTAACCGTAATCTTTCTTGGTCTAAAGATCTTTGGTTATAATTTAGGGAAGTATAGTCTGTTACTAAATGATTATAATCTAATGACTGGAGTTAATTACACTGCTGCTCATGCGAGAATTCTTGCTTTTAATCTCTCCATTGGCTTAGTAATTCTGATTATTGGCATTTTACTTTTCAGCCTCTTTCGTAAAGGAAGCAAACTTCTTTTTGGCAGTTTAATCCTCTGGTTAGGTATTTCCTTTATCCTTGGTGTAATCTATCCCGGAGTAGTGCAATCATTCATTGTTACTCCCAACGAAAAACAACTTGAACAACCGTATCTTAAAAATCATATCCAATTCACACGTACTGCTTATGGTCTAAATCAAATCAAAGAAGAAAAATACCCTTATCAGTCAGGAAGCGCTGGTACCCTTGATCTAAATCATCCTTCACTTACCGATTTACGTCTCTGGGATTATGAACCACTCAATGCTTCATATAATCAATTACAAGCAATCCGACCTTATTATAAATTTAATGATATTGATATTGATCGTTATCCTGATACTAATGGCAATCGTCGTCAAATGATGCTTTCCGCACGGGAACTCAATATTGATGGTCTCTCTGACAGTGCTCGTGCCTCTTGGTTAAATCTTCATCTGGGTTATACTCACGGCTACGGTTATGCTGCCAATCAGGTGAATCTCTTCACCCCACAAGGTCAACCGGTTTTTACTACCAAAGATCTACCACCAAAGACCGAAGCTAATTTCGAATCTTTAAAGGTGAAACATCCTGGGATTTACTTTGGTGAATCAACCGATCATTATATTATTGTTAATAGTAAAACTCCCGAATTCGATTTTCCACAAGGCGAAACCAATACCAGTACTACCTACCAAGGACCAGCTGGAATCAGTTTGAACTCTTCCTTCACCAAACTTTTGCTGGCATTACGTTTTCAGGAGACTAATTTCATCTTTTCTTCACAACTCACCAAAAAAAGTAGTATTTTACTCTATCGCAATATTCGCGAGCGAGTTACTAAATATGCACCATTCTTAACTTATGATCGAGATCCCTATCTAGTTGTCTCACAAGGCAAACTCTATTGGATTATTGATGCTTATACTACGAGCACTTACTATCCTTACTCCAGACATTATAAATCTGGCATTAATTATATTCGCAATTCAGTCAAGGCAGTAATTGATGCTTATACTGGTAAAGTTCAACTATATGTAGTTGATTCCAAAGATCCACTAATTCAGGTCTGGCAGAAAATCTTCCCCAAACTCTTTCTCCCCGTCGCGCAGCTCGACCCAGTTTTAAAAGAGCATTTCCGCTATCCTGAAGGATTAATGACCATTCAACGCGATCTCTTGCTGCAGTATCATATGACTAATCCTGGAACTTTCTATGAGAAAGAAGATTATTGGGATATTCCGATGCATAATCAGAATGAGCCATTCGAACCATACTATGTTACTCTGAGTTTAACTGGGGAAAAGCAAAATGAATTCATCCTGATGCAACCTTTCTCACCACGTGGCAAACCAAATCTCATCTCCTGGCTAGTGGCACGTTGTGACCAACCAAACTATGGTCAGCTGATCCTTTATACACTGCCCAAAGATCAAAACATCTATGGGCCAGCACAGATTGATAGTCGTATCAATCAAGATCAAACCATTTCTCAATTAGTTACCCTGTGGAATCAGCAAGAGTCTCAAGTTCGCTGGGGCAATCTCTTGATCATTCCGATTAATAATGAGCTTTTATATGTCAAACCACTCTTCATGGAGTCACAACGTGGTCGCCAAGCAGAATTAAAGAAGATTGTGATGGTCTACCAAAACCAAGTCTTATTAGGCGATACAGTAAATGAAGCTTTAAGTAAACTCTCTGGAGTTGAGATTCCTGCAATTGATCAAAAACCTGCTTCTCAAGAAGCTAGCCCGATCAATCGCAAAACAGAACTCTTGAAACTAATTGAAGCCAATCTTAAATCACAACAACGTTTAATTGATGAACAGAGTAAACTTACTAAGGAATTACAAAACTTATCTGAATAAAATATTAAAGACCATGACTAAACTTTAGCCATGGTCTTTTAAATTGCAATTGATTCATTCTTTAATAACAGCTTTACTAAGTTTGGATAACGTTGCGCCATCTTTCTTAAACGATATGGTGGTTTGATTCTCGCCTTGGATAGTCGCGACATTCCTCTTCCTTCAGTAAAAAACCAATAGCCTACCAGCTCATATAAGCCTTGATAATTCCGTTCCTGCAGTCTCACATTGCGTGGCAACCCATATGAGTAGAGAATCTCCATAAAATGTTGCTCTGCCAAAGCGTCGGTCTGACTCGAAACCTTCTCACGAACTACTTGATAACCCTTTTCAGTTAAATAATTCTGAAATAGATCAAAAATCTCTCCTCGACAGAGCTTAATTGGTTCATTTTTAGAGATCTTCAAATCGCGAAAGGCTTTCTTTAAAATCTTCGTGGCATAAGGAACACGCTGTATAATCTGGGGTGGAATCATTAAATAGTATACCTGACTAGTGGTAAGATTATGAATTACCAAAACCTCAGGTCCGAGAAAACATCCTCCGCCAGCATCATCAATTTCAATCATCTTCTCCACCTCCTTGTATATAGTCGAAACATATACTTTCAAAAGATCTAATTTATTTTATCATCGCAAAAAATCATTACTACTTTGGATATTTTCACTCGATAAAATAAGAAATCTTTATTGGAAAGTATATATATCATATTGTTGGAAAGTAACTGCTACTATCTCTCCTCAAAAAATCTTTTACCTCAGAATTTTCCGAGGAGAAGTATTCGTAACTTTCCAGCCAAACTATATCGTATTGTTAGAAAGTAACTTCCACTATTTTAGTGAAAAATAATCCTCCGTTTCGGAATTATTTTCACTAAAGTATTCGTAACTTTCCAGCCAAACTATATCATATCGTTTATTGTTACGAAGTTCAAGGAGAAAATAGATTTTTATAATAATTACCACAAAAAATAGCCTATTCGGTCAAGAATAGACTATCTTTATCATCAAATCAAACTTACTTAAAAAACAAAGCCACCACCAATGGTGAAGAGATATAAAGCATTATAATAATTTTGTCCCTCTGGATGATCTAAAGTTCCTGGAGGATCACTATGAAACTCCATCAAAGAGCGAAAACCCGCACTGAGTTGCAGAGCTTTATTATCAACAATCGGAATCTCATAGTTTAACTTTACGCCATACAACAAACCCCAGTTTGTAGTAGAGACCGTTATATTAGTATCACGTTTGTATTGACCTCCAAAGATAGTATTTAAATAGCCATCTAATGAAAGTACCTCAGTTAATTGCGTTTTCAATAGTCCACCCAGTCCAAAACCATTAATCGTTTCATTAAAATCAGTTGATTCTTTGGTATAACTAAGATTATGACTGTAATACAGCGCTAATGCCGAAATTTTGGAGGTTTGGTCATCATAAAGCAACATCCCTCCCTTTAAGGCAAACATTGAATCACTAGACTCTGGATGCAGAGTTCCCGCTGCGGAACCCCAAAGATTGTATTCCGCACCCAAGACTACTTTTCCTAAGTAAGCAACTCCATCAAAGACAACTCCCTGTGCCAGCGCATTCTCAGTACTCGGACCCTCATTGAAATTACGAATTCCAACCACATAATCAACATTCAAGTCATAAGAATTGGTAGGGGCTGCTGCCATGATCATACTACTTGAAACACAAATTAATACCGTTGTTATAAGTAATGTAAGTATCTTCTTCACTGCTTATCCAGCCTTTCTATAAAAATCAATAGTGATATTATTCGCTGAATAGAAATATTTTCCTGCAAAAACCAGATAATTTCTTAACACAATTCCCTTTTACTCTTTTTCACCTCAAAATCCCGAAGACTGCTAAAATAATTGCAGCAATGATATATAATCTTTGATTCATCTGCTGTAAATTTTAAATGAATAACTAATATTAATAACAATTTACATCAAAGCCACTACTCTTTTTCCCGATTAATATCCGATCCCAACCTGCCAAATCTTGAATATTTTCGCAGTTCAAACCTGCTGCTGTGAAAAGTTCTGTCAGTGACTGGCGTTGTTGATAGCCATGTTCTACAGCCAAGAGTCCTTCTGGTTTTAATAACTTCGCTGCCAATGGTAACAGATTTCGATATGGTTCCAACCCATCAACTCCACCATCCAATGCTAACACTGGTTCCTGTTTCACTTCTAATTGCAACTCAGCTAAATCTTTAGTAGGAATATATGGCGGATTGGAGACAATTACATCAAAGGAGTCATTCAAATCATTTACTGGCGTTAAGAGATCACCATGCAAAAATTCTATCTGTTCGGTTACTCCCAGACGCTTCGCGTTCTCTTGCGCGACTGCCAATGCTGCAGATGAAATATCAATAGCAATCCAACTACTCATTGGCAATAATTTCGCTAACGCGATAACAATCACACCACTACCTGTTCCCAGATCAATTCCACGTATCACACTCTTTGGCTTAACTCTCTCACAAACTGCTTCCACTAAAAGCTCTGTTTCAGGACGGGGAATCAAAACATCTGGCGTCACCAAAAACTCCCAACTTAAAAAAGATTTCTTGCCGACCAGATACGCCAGTGGCATTCCTTGAACTCTTTTCAAGATCAATTCACGATATCGCCGCACTTCAGCTGGTTCTAGAGGACGATCCCAATCCGAATACAACTTAACGCGCGAAAAATTTAAAACCTCACCCAAGAGTAAATCTGCCTCCAGTCTTGGATTTGGTAAACCTTTCTCTTGCAAAAACTTAGCTGTCTTGAAGATAACATTACCAATGGTTAAAATCTCATTGCTGGTCGGCATTTTGCAACGCCTCCGCTTGCGCATAGTTCACTAATGGCTCGATCACTTCATCCAGATTTCCTTCGATAATCTGCTCCAGATGATACAAAGTCAGATTAATGCGATGATCAGTGAGACGATTTTGTGGGAAATTATAGGTTCTGATCCGTTCACTACGATCACCAGATCCCACCATATCCCGTCTGGCTTGTGCCATCTCTTGATGCTGTTCACTTTGAAACTTCTCCAGTAGTCGCGCACGCAATACTTTCATTGCCTTCTCTTTATTCTTCAATTGTGATTTCTCATCCTGACAGGTAACCACCAGACCAGTTGGCAAGTGAGTAATCCGTACCGCCGAGTCAGTAGTATTAACGCACTGTCCCCCATGACCACCCGCGCGGAAAACATCAACTCTAATCTCATTCGGATTAATTGCTACATCAACCTCTTCTGCCTCAATCAAAACTGCTACCGTTGCTGCAGAAGTATGGATTCGCCCGCCCGCTTCGGTTTCTGGTACACGTTGCACCCGATGCACACCACTCTCGTACTTCATCCGGCTATAAACCTGATTACCTGCTATACTAAAGATAATCTCTTTAAAACCACCCAAATCAGACTCATTCATACTTAAAATTTCCAAACGCCAATTACGTGATTCAGCATAACGTGTGTACATTCGAAAGAGATCCCCGGCAAACAATGCTGCCTCATCTCCGCCAGTCCCCGCACGAATCTCAATAATTACATTCTTCTCATCATTAGGATCTTTCGGAATTAATAAAATCTTCAACTGTTTCGCTAAACTCTCCAGCTGCTCACGATATACTTCAATCTCCTCATGCAGTAGTTTAGCCGCAGCCCCAGACTCTTCTTCGAGCATCTCCTTGGCTGTTTCTATGTCTTTTGCTAGCCTTTGATACTCTTGATAGGTCTCGACAATCTCTACCAATGCTGCATGAGCTTTCGCTAGTTTCTGAAATAACGCTTGATCGGCAATTACTTCAGGATCACTTAATTGACGACTTAATTCATGGTATTTATCTTCCAGTAATATGAGTTTCTCGTTCATTAAAACCACCCTATTATCTATAAAATAAAAAATCTTTAACACAAAGTAACGTTCCTTAGCTAAAATCAACTAAGGAACGCCTTGTGTTATATATTTTCCGGTAAAGATCTTTCATTATATCAAGTGAAAATATCCAGCGTACTAAGGATTTTTCGCGAAGATAAAATGAAATAGATCTTTCGAAAATATATATCATCAACCTGTTATAACCTGATCGGTATCAGTTACTACTGTTTCAATCTCTACTGATTGCTCAATTTTAATTGGATTCACAAACCCTGGTACTTCTTCTTCAAGCACCGCTCCCAAAGAAGCAATTGCCACCTCTAGCATCTGATCATCTGGCTCGCGGGTGGTGATTCGTTGTAACCAAAATCCTGGTATACTCAACCAACGCCACAAGAAAAAATCCTGATGTTTTCCGGTAAACCGAATAATTTCATACGAAATTCCAGCTACTACTGGTAATAGTGCTACTCGAGTTAACAGACGCATCAAGGCTGAATCATACTTCAAAAAAGAAAAGAAAACCGCACTGACAATTACCACAAATAAGAGAAAACTAGTGCCACAACGCGGATGAAAAGTCGTAAATTTGCGAGTATTCTCTACCGTCAATTCTTCTTGGGCTTCATAAGTGTTGATTACTTTATGCTCAGCACCATGATACGCAAAAACTCGTCGAATGTCTTTTAAAAATGAGATCGAAAGAATATACCCTACTAAGATCAAAATACGCAAGATACTTTCGCTCAAATTACCCCAAAAATGTCCCGGTAGGACTTTTGCAATCAATCCTCGTCCTAATAAGGGCAAGATCACAAAGAGAAAGATCGTCATTGCCAGAGCAATTGCAATCATTAAAGCTGATTCCCATGGCTTTAAGCCGGTTGCACCATCTTCCTCTTCCACAAACTGATCTGCAGAAAACATCAGAGTTTTCATGCCGATAGCAAAAGATTCACACAAGGCAACTACTCCACGTATAAATGGAGTTTTCAAAAGAGGATACTTTTTGGTAATCGAACCAACTTGATCCTTTTTCAAAACAATCTCACCATTGGTTTTTCGAACTGCGACTGCTAGATACTCCTGCCCTCGCATCATTACCCCTTCAATCACTGCTTGACCACCATATTGAAACGTTGGCTGCTTTTTCATAATATACACCTTTCCATAGATTATTAATGCTGCCCAACGAGAACATACTATCAAAATATTGTTCAAAGGCGAGGATCTCCTCCTCGCCCCTTAGTAACACCTTATCTCTTTTCAAGGCGTTTCTTGAACTTTTCAACTTGTCCACCACTATCCACAACTCGTTGTTTGCCAGTGAACAGTGGATGACATTTCGAACAGATTTCTACACGAATCTCTTTTTTGGTAGATCCGGTTTCGAATTTTTCACCACAGGCACAACTTACCATTACTGGGTGGTATTGGGGATGAATACCCTCTTTCAAACTACTCACCTCGCTTGCTTCCATACATAATCGTATATATTATAACACAAGCTGTTCTGATCTGCAATAAATTCTAAAAAACAGCTAAAAAACCTTTAAAAATCCAGCTCAAAATGGCTAATTTCTTTACCACGATAGACAAATAAGCATAAAGTTGGCTTGAGCGAAAAATAATCCCGCGCCACCGGATTAAGATCAAATCGTGCTAACAAGACACGACGCTGAATTTCTCGCAAAGGACGATCTGACAACTCGGGAAAATATTTCTCACGATTCGCTGGTTCTTGCCAAAACTGGTAACTGAAATCACGCAAGTCATCATCAAGTCCAGTACCCGCCCAATCTGGCAACTCAATCATGCGTTCACTTTTTAAAAGATCAAATTTCAAAAGATTTTTCAAACGCAGCTGATCTAAGCCCTGTGCAATACCAAAATCTAATAAGTAGCGATAAAGCTCCTTACCTTTATGGGCAACTTGATCCAGACCAGACTCTTTCCACCAGACTGCCAATGCCTCAAACATTGCAAATTCGGTTGGAAACTGCGTAAAAAGATACT
>JBFYZC010000418.1:0-9503 GCA_041309705.1 Bacillota bacterium
CTTAAACAAAAACAACTCTACCCCTGATTACTTAGTTGTCTATCTCTTAAAAAACGACACTTACTATTTTGAGACCAAACGGGTCAATCTCAACTCAGATTATACAGTAGCTTCCATTCAAAATAATTACTCTGAAACTGCAGCTGATTGTGCCGAATTTGAAACAACATATCAAGCAAGCTATGCTGATGACAATGTTACAGCAGTCTTTGCTACCTGTTGTGATAATATTTCTTCCGCAGTTGATGGAGTCAACGAAGCTACCAAAACTGCTCAAGCAGCTGGATATAATGTCAAAACCTTGATTGGTGCTGAAGCTACGGTCAATGCCTATAAATACTGGCTCGCCAAACCCA
This sequence comes from Bacillota bacterium, assembly GCA_041309705.1. Taxonomy (GTDB): domain Bacteria; phylum Bacillota; class UBA4882; order UBA8346; family UBA8346; genus JBFYZC01. The sequence goes on from JBFYZC010000418.1 coordinate 357, forward strand.
ATGTTAAAATTTTTGGTAATATCGGTCATGGTAGTCCATCTGGAATCGTGCTGGCAGATGGCACACTCGACAATAATTACTTCAATTCCCTTGCGACTACGGCTTTAAATAATAAAGTACTCTATTTTAACTCCTGTCAGGTGCATAATGACCCTCTTGAAGGATCAATTCTACACGCTGGAGTACAAAAATTCATTGGTGGCAATATCAATCTCTGGATTGGTTCCTCTGAGAAAGTCTTTAAATACTTTTGGACTTTGACCCTTTCCAAAGGACAAGCAATAACACCAAGTCTAACCCAAGCCGAAAATGATACTAATTATCCCGACAAAGGTGCACATGGAATCTCAGGGAGTGGGTCAAATTTTATGTCATTTATCAGTTTTACGAATCCCATTCACTATTACCCAGCGGGATGGAATTTCGGAATCCCTTCTACCTGGCAGACAATTATGGGGGATTTTAATGGTGACAATAAAACTGATTATGCTCGCTTAGGTGCTACTTACGCACATCTATTTTTTAGCAATGGCGATGGTACTTTCTCCAATCCAATCCAATATTATCCATCTGGCTGGAATTTTGAGAATCCTTCTAAATGGGAACCTATTACTGGCGATTTCAATGGCGATGGCAAAACCGATTATGCTCGTTTAGGTGGCACTTACGTACATCTCTTTTTCAGCAATGGGGATGGCACTTTCACCAATCCAATCCAATACTACCCTGCCGGCTGGGATTTTGGTTTTCCTTCTAAATGGAAGACAATTACTGGCGATTTCAATAATGATGGTAAAACTGATTATGCTCGTTTAGGTGGTACCTACGCCCATCTCTTTTTTAGTAATGGTGATGGTACTTTCACTAATTTAATTCAAAATTATCCATCTGGTTGGAATTTCGGCATTCCTTCAGCATGGGATACTATTACTGGCGATTTTAATGGGGATGGCAAAACCGATTATGCTCGTTTAGGTGCTACTTATGCGCATCTCTTTATTAGTAATGGCGATGGTACCTTCTCCAATCCAATCCAATATTATCCTTCTGGCTGGAATTTTGAGATTCCTTCACGTTGGGAGACCATTACTGGTGATTTTAATGGCGACAACAAAACTGATTATGCTCGTTTAGGCGGCACTTATGCCCATTTCTTTTTCAGTAATGGTGATGGTACTTTTAGCAATCCAATTCATTATTATCCTACTGGCTGGGATTTTGGTTTTCCTTCAAAATGGAAGACCATTGTCGGTGATTTTAATGGCGATCGCAAAGTTGACTATGCGCGTCTCGGTGGTACTTACTCCCACTTCTTCTTCAGTAATGGGGATGGTACTTTTATCAATCCAATTCAGTATTACCCAGCAGGCTGGGATTTCGGCATTCCTTCACCATGGGAAACAACTACTGGAAATTTTAACGGTGACAAAAAAACTGATTACATTAGATTAGGTGGCACTTACTCTCATCTCTTCATTTCTCAGTCACTATAATATCTAATTCAATAAAGATTTAATTAAACAAAAAATCCTCCCTGGTGTTTGACTTGATTCAAACCAACCAGTGGAGGATTTCTCTTTATTAATTATTCTGTTTGTTTCGCTACATACTTTCCAAAAGATCTAATTTATTTTATCATCGCAAAAAATCCTTAGTGCTTTGGATATTTTCACTTGGTAAAACAAAAGATCTTTACTGGAAAGTATTTACATCCCATTTTTCAAGTAACTCATTGGTCTCTTGCCAGACCTCACCATAGCGTTTCTTACGCTCTGCATTCAATTGCAACTCCGGTGGTGCTTCTGCTCCAACTACCTTCACCACGCGATAGTAACGTTTTCCCTTCTCCAGGAAGGTATCCACCCAAATTGGAGCATGATTCACTGCTACCACATTAATCGCTTGTTTTCCGGGAATCTTTTCAATTTCTAAATTCACCATTAGCCCGGCATCACTATAGCGCCAACGTTGATTTGAGATTAGATTACCTAATGAATGCACCACAAAACAGTTCCGTACCTCATTGGTAAAGGGACTAACTACTTGACGTACTTCATAAGGCTGAATCACATGTACATGACTTCCCAGAATAATATCAACCCCAATTTCCAAAAGTTTATCTGCAATCTCCTGTTGTTTTTGGGAGGGATTACGTTCGTATTCTATTCCCGCGTGCAGTGCAACCACAATTCCGTCCGCTCCTTCAGCACGTGCTGCTAAAATATCCCGATTTAACTGTTCATAATCCAGCAAATTGCAACTCCATTTTTTATCTTTCGGAATTGGTTTATTTGAAAAATCAGTTACAGAAATAAAGGCAAGTTTTATTCCCTTAACTTCGATAATATAATAAGCTTTCTGATCTGGTGTGTTTCTGGTTCCAGTACTTGGTATTCCGAGCTCATCCAATGCATTCAGCGTTGATTCAATCCCTGCAAATCCCAGATCATAAGTATGATTTTGTGCGGTAAATAAAAGATCAATTCCTGCCCATTGTAATCCTGCCGCAATCTCTTTGGGAGAATTAAATGCGGGATAGCCCGTAAATGCTTTATTAGGGCAATTAAGGGTAGTTTCGAGCACCCCTACAGAGATGTCTGCCGAGATCAATTCTGGTTGTAAATAAGTAAAAATCGGACGAAAATCATAACTTTTGGATTCAGAGACATAAGCAGAATTTACCACTGGCATATGCATCAAAACATCACCTACGGCGGTTAAGGTGATCTTCTCTGGCATAGTTGTCGCTGCTATTTCGTCTTTCAACTCACCGGTTTGACCATAAATTATAATATTTCCAAACAATAAAATACCAAAAAAAGTCAGACCAAATAAAAATATTAACAAACGCCAACTAACTTCCTGTTTTTTATGCCACTCCATTAAACTTACACCTCGCCATATCCAAAATAAAATTGATCTTTACTTTTCTTGTTTATTCTTTTCTCGATATTTAAATAATTATCCTGCTGTCAATAGTACTAATCTTTTTCAACTATTAATACTGTATTCACGTTAAAGTTTCCAATTTCCACTTTATTTTTGCTGCATGAAAGTGTATAATCAATAATAATTTTAAATGTTTAGCATCCCCCATTCTCACTATAATTTGGAGGTTGAAATAATGATTCGTGTAGGAATTATCGGAGCTACTGGCATTGTAGGTCAACAGGCAATCGTCAGTCTAATTAATCACCCTTGGTTCAAAGTCACCAAAGTAGCAGCTTCATCACGATCAGCAGGCAAAACATATCGTGAATCTTTAAAAGATGCTAATGGTTCTTCACGCTGGTGGTGTGTTGAAGAGTTGCCTGCAGAAATTGGCGATTTAATCGTCGAGGAAGCCAGTGAATTTGACCCAACCAGTGTCGATCTAATCTTTTCCACCATGGATGCCGGCATTGCCAAAGAACTGGAGCCCAAATATGCAGTCACTACTCCTGTAATCAGCACTGCTTCCGCATTTCGTTATGAAGCAGACACCCCTATTTTGGTTGGTGGGGTTAATATGGAACACTCTCAGATCTTGGCCTTACAGCAAAAAAATCGCAATTGGAAAGGTTTTGTAGCTCCCAAACCCAATTGTACTACCGCTGGTCTGGTCATCTCTCTCAAACCAATTTTGGATCATTTCGGAATTAAACAAGTCTTTATGACTTCAATGCAAGCTATGTCTGGCGCTGGTCGGACTCCCGGTCTCTCCGCTATGGATATGACTGAGAATGTTCTCCCATATATTCCTGGCGAAGAACCCAAAGCAGAGATGGAACCACAAAAAATTCTTGGTCTTTATACTAATAATCAGATTGAAATTGCCAAATTCGGCATGAGTGCTACCTGCAATCGTGTTCCAGTACTCGATGGACATATGGTCTGCGCCAATGTTGAGACTGAGAAACCATGTACTCCAGCGGAAGTAATGCAAGCAATGCGTGATTTTGGTAAAGATTTTATTGCTCTTAATCTCCCCAGTTCGCCGTTACACTTAATTGATGTTACTGAAGATCCTTTCCGTCCTCAACCACGTATGGATCGCGAAAAAGGCAACGGAATGACGGTCACCGTAGGAAGAGTTCGCCCTGACTCACTCTTTACGAATGGTGTGAAATTCACTTGTCTCTCCCACAACACCAAATTAGGTGCTGCTAAGGGAGCGCTCCAAACTGCAGAGTATCTGGTTAAATACTATCTCAAATGGCTCTAAAAAAGTCCCATTAATTTTAAAAGGGGCTGTTGCAAAATGCAACAGCCCCTTTGTTTATTCTCGTAAGTTTTGAGCCAATTGCTTTTGCAATTGTTCAGAACTAACTTCCACTATTCTTACTAAAAAAATCCTTTACCTCGGAATTTTTTTAGCGAAAGTGTCCGTAGGTTTTGAGCCAATTGCTTACCATTTTCTTTCGGGCTCAGTTAAAAGTCTGCCAGCATAACGGGGCGTAAATTGCCACGGGTCAACTCCCATTCGCGCCAAAATAGTTGGTACTAGATCGCGCTGGTCTCCGCGACGTTGGATCGCTGTGTCATTGGTTGCCAAAAAGACATAAGGAGCATTTTTATGACTTTTCAACCCTTCATCAAAGCCATGATCAGAAGTAACATAGATTCTGGTATTTGCTGATAATCCTTTTGCTTTAAGGTCTGCCACGAGCTTGCCGAGCCATTGGTCACATTTAATAATTGCCGTACTATATTCATTAGAGTTTTCACCGAATTTATGTCCTTGATGATCTGGATCGCTAAAATGGAAGAAGGCAAAAAAGCGTTGGTCTTTATTCTTGGATACCTGATTCAATGCATCTTCCGTTAAAGCTCCTACTTCATCCGCTTCACGTTGTTTATTTACTTGTACAAGATCAATCTTTTTTACTGCGTTATAGAATGGCTGTCCACTCACGGGACCAACAAATTGCGTCAATTGTTGAACCAATTTGGCAACCGCTAAATTCTGCTGCTCTTGATTTGAAGTTTTCTTCTCCCCCTGATCAGCCTCACTTTTATCCACCTTTTTATCAAAATTATTCAGTTGTTTCTTAACTTTTTCCAGTTTCACCTTTAATTTTTTATTTAATGGTTTAGGACCTAGCGCACCAACATGACCAGATTTTCCAGTAATCATCACTGTCATAATTTTATCAGAACCCAACTTGTCTTCGAGTCGCTCAAAAATAGTCATCCCTACTGGAATTGGTTGATAATAATTATTATTATGTACTCCTGTCCATTCCGGACCATAACCACTCAACATTTGACTATGCCCTGCTTTGGTAGCTGTATTATGAGTGACATCAATCTCAACAATCCCGCCTTCACGTGAGAGATTTGCCAAGTTTGGTAATTTCTTTGCCGCTAACAGTTCGCGTAAATGTTCACGCTGAACCCCATCCCAAGAGATCAAGATAACATTTGGCACTATCCCCAGTTTTGGAGTCGCTGCATTTACTGTAAATAAAGTCACTCCCATCAGTGCAATTAAGCTTCCCAGAACAAAAAAAGACCTTTTCAAAAAATCATCCCCTTTTAATAGTTCTATCAAGATAGACGGGGAAGTTTCAAAAAGGTTCAAAGTAACCTTATAAAAATAGAAAACTATTTCTCTTATCCGTTCTTTTGTTGAAATTCCTTCATAAACTCTGCCAAAGCCTTACAAGCTTCCATCGGAACAGCATTATAAGTCGAGGCACGCATTCCACCGACCGAACGATGTCCTTTTAGACCAATCATCCCTAATTTTTTCGCTTCACTGACAAATTTCGCCTCTAATTCCTCATTAGGCATGGTAAAGGTGATATTCATCAAAGAGCGACTCTCTGGTTTAGCATGTCCCTTATAAAAACCCTGACTTTGGTCAATTGCTTCATAAATCAAAGCTGCTTTCGCCTGATTATGAGCCGCCATCTGAGTTAGCCCACCATTTTTCTTGAGCCATTTCAAGACCAGATTCACCATATAGACCGAGAAGACTGGTGGAGTATTATAGAGCGAATCATTTTTATGATGAATCCCATACTGCAACATCGTTGGGATATTCTTATTTGCCTTCTCAAGCAGAGCAGCATCCATAATCACAATGGTAACTCCAGCTGGTCCAAGATTCTTCTGTGCTCCGGCATAAATCAGACTAAATTTATTCACCTCAAACGGTCGTGACATAATATCACTCGACATATCCGCCACAACCAGATGATCGCCAAAATCCGGAAACTCTTGCCAAGCTGTTCCATAAAGGGTATTATTAGAGGTCAAATGTATATAAGCTGGGGATTCACTCAAGACAATCTCATCTAAAGTTGGAATACGATCAAATTTTGTTCCTTTTGAACTAGCCGCGACATGAACCTGTCCCACTTTTCCTGCCTCTTCAGCCGCCTTTTCTGACCAGCCACCAGTTACGATGTAGTCTGCTGTAGCTTGTGGTGTTAAAAAATTCAAAGGCACCATTGCAAATTGAGTACTGGCACCACCTTGCAAAAACAGAACTTTATAATTCTCTGGAATACCCAACAATTCTTTCATCAATGCCTCGGTTTCGCTATTCACCGCCTCATACTCTTTACTGCGGTGACTCATCTCCATAATTGACATCCCAGCACCTTGAAAATCTAATAATTCTGCCTGTGCCGTCTGCAAAACTTCCAAAGGCAATGCTGAAGGACCAGCATTAAAATTATAAACTCGCTCACCCATGCTCATCTCGACCTCCTACAATTGACTAACTTTTCTGATATTATATCTTTTTTTAGTGATTACTTCAAGCAATTTGTGAAATTTTTAGCAAAGATACTGTATGCACAAAAATAGAGATGTACCATCTCTATTTCTACTGATAACTTTAACGTATCAATTCCGAAAGCGTCACAAAGACGATTCCTTCTTTTTCGTATTTCGGCAGTTCTTCCGCTAAGACCTTTGCTAAAGTTGGTCCGGTTGGTCCGACATGACCAATTCCCACTGCTTTACCGGTTTTTCTTGCAATTTCAACCAATTTTTGCAACTGCTTACGCATCTGATATGCTGAATTCTGCTCATCTAAAAAAAGATCACGTTGAATATAGGGTAATTCCAACTCCCCAACTAATAAAGACATCTCTTTTAAGACAGCAGTTCGACTATCAAAATAGTAGCGTTGCTGATGCTTTAATTCACTTAAAACCTCCTTCATCACGCGAATATCCGAAGTCGCTTTCGAACCCATATGATTATTTAAACCTCTTGCCATTGGCAAAATGCGAAATGCTTCTCGAATCAACTCGTGAATCTCACGTTCATTTGAATCAACCTTAATATAACTACGCCCATACCAGCGCGGATCGGCAGATTTAGCTTGAAAAGGCATATGTACCAGTACTTCAAAATTGTGTGCCGCTGCCATTTCTCCTTGTTCTTTCGCAAATTCAGCAAAAGGCATAATTGCAAAGGTCAAGCGATGCGGCAACGCCATCATTGCTTTAACTCCAGCCGCATAACCACCAAAATCATCAATCACAATCGCTACTCGTTTGGCTTTAACACCATTTACTTCTTGTAGCCGTGGCGCAAAGATTAGCGCGATGATAAAACAGAGCAAACTCAACCACGCCAGCTTAAAAATCTTAAACACGGGATATTTAATATAAATTATCCGCACTGTAATCAACCCCCCTACTTCCAAAAACACTATTTGCTCATCTACAAATAATATGCAGTAGCAGAGGGAAACTTTATCAAATAATCTTATTTATTCAACAATTTCTCTTCCAACTTCACTTCTGCTTCAACGCGGCGCAGATAGTCAGGGGTTAAATCTTCTCGCAAAGCATCACTTTTATGTCGCGCTAACCAGATAAGTTGGCTCGCTAACGGACGATCCCAGATTGCTGGAGCAACTTTAATTTGAGGATACTCTTGCCAAAGTTCAGGAGTTAATTTACCACCCTCACCACACAAAATCACCTCAGGTAATTCAGCCAAACGTGACGCAAGCTCAGTTAATCGCATCGGCTGTGGCTCGATTACCATCGTTAATTCTAAGCCACAAACTTGATAAAGCGCCGCGTAAACCTCGTTGCGTCTTGCATCCAAAGCAGCGGCGATCCAAGGGGCTCTGTTAACTGCATTTTGTGCCAGAGTCTCCAGAGTACTAATTCCGTAAACCGGAACTGCCAAGCCTGCCCCCAAGCCTTTGGCAGCCGCGAGACCAACACGAATTCCCGTATAAGAGCCCGGTCCAGTGCCAACCGCAATCATCTCCACCTCTGATAAGGAATGACCAGTCTGTGGCAGCATCTGCTCCAGCCACGCCAAGAGATACTCACCGCCACCTTTGGCAAGTCGCAATGATACTTCCAGCAAGACTTGGTCATCCCGACAGAGCGCAACACTCCCATACGGGGTCGCCGTCTCAATTCCTAAACTCAACATTTCCAAAACCCCTTAATTATTTCTTCAACTCTCTCGCCATGTGGTTCAAAATAAATCCGACGCGCAGTTAACCCGGCATCTAATTCAATGCGAATCTTTAAATAATTTTTCGGCTGTAACCATTCCATTAAAAGATCGCCCCATTCTACCACCACAATCCCCTCTGCCACCAAAATTTCCGGCTCCAGAATCATTAATTCTGCTTCATTTTTCAGGCGATAGAGGTCTAAATGATGTAAAATCTCACGCCCCTGATAGCTTTTGAGTAATTGAAAAGTCGGACTGGTAATCGCCTCGCTCACATCTACTCCCTGAGCAATTCCCTGAGTCAAAGTAGTCTTTCCCGCTCCCAGATCACCTTCCAAAAAAATCAAGTCGCCTTGATGAAGTTTTTCACCAATTCGCCTTCCCAAATCAACCATTGCGATTGCACTCTTTATCTCGTTCTCTCTCATCCAGCCATCTCCTGTTACCATAAAAATTACACTTTGCGCCTAGCTTAACATAACTGGCTAATCACGTCAAGTATTAGTGATCCGAGAAGCGAGAAACAGGAAACGAGAATATAGCGACGTGAGGTAGGACACGGAAGTTTCTCAGAGGTACTTTGGAGTGTCTCTGAGGGTCTTCGGAGTGTCTCCGAGGCGGTCGCGAGATCCTCCAAGGCGGTCGTGAGATCCTCCGAGGCGGTCGCGAGATCCTCCAAGGCGGTCGTGAGATCCTCCGAGGCGGTCGCGAGATCCTTCGAGG
>JBFYZC010000419.1:0-4965 GCA_041309705.1 Bacillota bacterium
AGTTAATCAAGGTCAAAATCTCCAAAAGTAATCTAGGAGTCTCATCCGTCAGTGCGATAACCTGCTTTAACAAATTTGCTATTTTAGCGAAGACTGACACCTGCTTACCAAACTCATCCAAGGCAGGAAGTAGTTGCTGTAGTTTCAAATTTTCATTAATTGAATTGTTCCCTGCCAACAAAATATCACTTAACTCATCATGTAACTCCTGCAATAAGCTTATACTCAATTTAACACCCCCTAAACCAATCTAATAATTCGAGTTGGAGTAATTAGCGAGATTGGTTGTAAAAAAAGACTTTTTTCTCTAGTAGAGTAATGAAATCTTCCTAATAGTATCTGATCTTGTAAGATTTCGTCCTTTAACAATAATAGATTATCACAAGTTGGCTCTTCAAAACCACCTTCAAGATCCTTGAGTATCAGACGCTTCCCTTGTTGATCCTCTATGACTAACTCCTCACCAATCTGTCCTAATCGAGCGTACCTAAGCAAACAAACTGGATAATTCTTCGCCAAAGGATTCTTTAAAATATTTTTAACCTTCACTGTTAAACTTTGAAAATCACTCTCCGCAGCACTACGAATTTTTGCCAGATCATCTACCGTCACCTCACGTGTGGTCATCTCTTCCCAACGCACCCTACGATTGCTATCTCCTGAATAGATCACCATCTCGTTAGCTTGTACCACTGCCAAACAACTATCCTCTGCTTTAATATGTTTTTCTAATTCATAGGGACGATAACTTACTGTTTCATAGAGTGTACCATCTCCAAGATCAATCCATTGACCAAAATCGATATACTCAGCATTTGCCAGATTATTAAAGATTACAAAAGATAACTGCACTAACTCGACTTGCTGTTTTACCAGACCCGCCTGCTTTAACTCCTCAAACTGCCATGCTTGTCCGAGCCATTCGGTAATTATGTTGGTTGGATCAAGTGCTTGCTTGGGATGCTCCAATAGTTCCGTCAAATATTCCTTCCCTTTCTTTACCACCATCGCCATTTGAACCAACTTTATCTCGGCTTCCTGATAAAGCTGAGCATTCATTTCTCTTTCTTTAAAAAGATAAATAAAGGCTCGCAGTAACTTCTGTATCCCGGGTAAATAATAATTCCCCAAATCTTTGACGCGTTCTTCTAAATCATTCAACGTTTTTTGACTGATCGTCCCCAAGCCTGAGCGTACCAGATCATGCAGCACTTGTTCAAACAAGTCCAATCCAGTCAATTGTGCTTTGAGTTTCTTTTGATAAGCAGCCCAATTTACCTTCTTAGGCTTTCCCTCGTTCTTTCTTTTCTTCTCCTCCTTAGCAAGTGTCTTCTCGCGTTTCTCCAATAATTCAGCTGGTACTTCTGCTTCTACAAATGGTTTCCCACTCCACCAAGCATTCATCAAAGCCAAAGTATGCTTGCAAGGAAGTTTTCGGCTTGAACAAGTACAGTAAAAAAACGGATTGGTTGTTTGCAAAAAATCAACTGCTGCTAGATACGGTTTCTTACCACTTCCATTACACCAACCAAAAAGCAATGTCTCTGCCTCATCAATCAAAAAATGATCGAAACTATCTTTTCTTAGTACCAACCAACTATTTTCAATTGTCTCTTGATCTGGTGCATATGAACTTACATAGTCTTCATCAAATTTAATTATTCTTTTACTACCTTGTTCTCGATGAACTTTGATTTTAGTAAAACTTTTCCCAGTCAACCAAGCGTACATTAAAGCCGTAGAATGTTCGCATGGCGCTGAGTACGGACAGCTACAGCTAAAGAGTGGTTCATCTATCTCCAAAAAATCAACGTAGAAAAAATAAGTTTCCGAAGTATATTTATCATTAGCTGAACCAAAAAGAATTGTCTCATCTTCATCCACTAATAAATTAAAAATGCCACCTTGCTTTACCAAAGACCAGCCATTACTAATATCCTTTTGATCTGTGACAAACAAATTCACATATTCCTCACTAAATTTGATCACTCTTCTACTCCTTTACACAAAACACATTTGATTTTTATCCTCTTGCTTCACCGGTTAGCCCGCATGGCTTCTGCCACCAAAATTAGCTCCCCGGAGCGAAGATTTTCCGGATTACTATGCGCATAAGCCTCAATCTGCTCCGCATAACTCACTGGCAACTCTTTGATTAACTCAATCAAACCATCCAAAGCCCCATAGCGGTTATCTTTGATCACTTCGAGCACCCGGAGAAACTCTTTCCAGATTCCCGGATACTCTGCCTTCATCAAAGTTTCTAATAATAAATAGACCGACAAGTGACTATGATAATTAGCTTCAAATTCTCCCAATTTTTCTTGGAGTTTCAAGACCAAGCACTTCATTGCTCGTTGGTATTCTGGTTTGATTGCTTGTTTGACAAGTTCAAGTTGATTAAGCTTAATTAATGGCTCCAACCAGCGCTCATCGAGTTCAATCGGTTCTTTTTTCCATCTCACATAGCTATAAAATTCATCAACGATTATCTTCCTCTCTTCTTGACGCTTACCAGTTAAAAACTGCACAAAATTATCATAAGCGTAATCAGGAGTTTTAAAGCGCAACGCCGCTTGAAAAGCATATTTTAAGAAACCCTTCCCTAATTTCTGATACGTTTTGATTAAAAGTTGATATGCTTCCGGATCATCTAAACACAACAGATTCTCTGCTGCCTGCTCGACTGGCGAAGCAACTTCTGAACTAAAAACCTGATTTTCACGAAAACATTCCTGATAAAGCTGATAGAGCGCAGGTTCTTTTCTACCTCCCAGAGCCACAATCAAATAATAAAGTTGCACTTGTTTCACTCTCAGCTTCTCTGACTCCAAACCTACCTGCAACAAATCTAAGAGTAGATTCTGTGCTGCAGTGCGCACCTGAGCTACAAACTTTATGGATTGATAATTTTGACAGGCTTCGGCAATCTCCTCCGCCTCCTTACCCAGCAACCCCTTTAAGAGTACCTCATCAATCTCTTCACCTTGCTGAAAGGCTAATGTCTCCAAAGCTGCTACCCGCAATGCTTTCTTGGGATTACTGCTATACTCCATCAGTAACTCTAAAGCTTCCGGATAATTCTTTAAACCACGTAAAGCAGCAGCTTTTAAGTTTATCTCCTCACTATCCTGCAAAATCTGCTGATAAAACTCTAGTAAACCACCCTGATCAAGCTGGACAATCAGCTGTAACTTACGTACCTCACTCTTCCCAGCTTGTAAATTCAGCTTTCTCCGCAAAATCGGGATTAATGCCTGACCATACTTTAATAAAGCCTGCTCGGCTAGCTCAGCATTATCCGCGTAAGAATCATTCAAAGCAACCAGCAAAGCTGGTACTAAACGCAAATCCTCTAATGTGCCAGCTTCAGCTGCCTCCAGAATAACTTCATATCTTCCTGAACCCCTCTCGGTTAAAGCAGTTCGCACCCGCTCCAGTCTTTGATAGCTCAGTTCATTACCGGAAAGATTGCAAAGTATCGGCTCGTTTAACTCTCCTTCATTGCCCGTCACTGCCTGAGTAGTCAGCACCGAATTAACTAAAGTCAAGGTTTCCAAGAGTAATTGCGGAGTTTCTGCGCTCGATGTGAGCGCTTGCTTGAGTAGACCTGCTACTTTCGCAAAGACTGGTACGCGCTTACCAAACTCCTCAATTGCTGGCATTAGTTTCTGCAGTTTAAAATTTTCACCTATCAAGTTGCTCCCTGCCACCAAAACATCATTTAAATCATCTTGCAACTCATATAACAAGGTCATACTCATCATTTCGCCCCCCTTAGACTAGTCTAATAATCTTCGCTGGAGTAATTATCGCAAGTGGTTGTACGAAAAGACTTTTTTCTTGCGCAGAATAATGAAATCTCCCCAAGAGTACTTGATTGGCTAAGATTGCTTCATTTAAAAGTAACAGATTATCACAAGTCGGGTGTTCCAAACCATCCTCCAGATCTTTCAGTACCAGACGCTTCCCTTGTTGATCTTCCAAGACCAACTCCTCGTTAACCTGTCCTAATCGAGCATACTTAAGTAAAAAAACCGGATAACTCGTTCCCAAAGGAGCTTTCAAAATATTTTTAACCTTAGTAATCAGAGGTTGAAAATCGCCCTCGGCAAAGCTACGAATTTTCACCAGATCATCTGCAGTTACTTCACGTGTCGTCATTCGTTCCCAACGTATTCGACGATTGATGTCTCCTGGATAGACTGCCAGCTCTTCCGTCTGCACTACTGCAAAACAAGTGTCTTCTTGTTTAATATGTTTCACTGCCTTATAGGGGCGATAATTCACTGTTTCATAGATTCCGCCCTCCTCGAGCTCAATCCATTGACCCAGCTCCTGATACTCCGCATTTGCCTTGTGATCAAAGACAGTAAAGGATAGCTGTACCAGCTCCACTTGTTGTTTTATCAGACCCGCCTGTTGCAACTCCTCAAACTGCCAAGCTTGTCCCAGCCATTCACTAATGGTACTGTCCGAATCAACTGGTTGATCTGGTTGCTCCAGTAGCCCTGTCAAATATTCCTTGCCTTTCTTCACGACCATCGCCATTTTCGTCAAGCTCAAGGCGGCTTTTTGATAGAGTACCTCATTTATTTCTCTTTCTTTAAAAAGATCGATAAAAGCTCGCAGTAACTTTTGTCCCCCAGGCAGATAATGATTGCCCAGATCTTTGACACGCTCTTCCAAACCATCCAGGGTTTTTTGATTAATTGTTCCCAAGCCAGTACGCACTAGATCATTGACCACCTGTTCCAGCAAGTCCAAACCTGCCAACTGCGCTTTAAGTTTCTTCTGATAAGCCGCTTGATTCACCTTTTTGGGCTTTCCTTCATTCTGCTGCTTCTTTTCTTCCTTGGCGACCGCCTTCTGACGCTTCTCCAAGAGTTCCGCCGGAAGCTCTGCTTTGACAAAAGTTTTCCCACTCACCCAGGCGTACATCAATCCCAGACAATGCTTACAGGG